>JAZUOJ010000101.1:0-6796 GCA_045604625.1 Acutalibacteraceae bacterium
TTGGTGTTTTCCTTTGCAATGCAGATAGCATAATCTTCATCGGTGTAGGAACCTTCAAGAATCTTGAGTCCTTCGGTAGCGGCAACGTAAGCCTTTGCAGGCTCGTTATCGATAATAACTGCGGTAACCTTTCCGGCAGCAAGTGCCAAAACAGCTTCGTTACCGGTCTTGTAGCGTACAACGTTGTCCTCGCCAAAGCCCCACTCTGCAGCAGATGAAGAAGAATAGATGTCACCGGTTGTATCCTGCTGAACACCAATCTTTATACCCTCTTTTACGCCTGCGGGGTTGCCCTCAGCGTCAAAGCCGGTATAGAAATCTTCGTAAGAAGCATACTCGCTGTCAGCCTTTACGATAACAGACTGGATTCCCTTTGCGTATGAAGTAGTGAAGTTAACACTCTCTAAACGCTCGTCGGTAACGGTCATACCTGCCATACCCATATCGTATTTACCGGTCTGAACACCGCCGATGATGGAACCAAACTCGATATCTGCGATTTCAAGCTCAAGTCCCAGGTCTTCTGCGATAAGACCTGCAATTTCAACGTCGATACCTACGTACTCTTCATTCTCTACATACTCGTACGGAGGGAAGGAAGCGTTGGTAGCCATAATAAGCTTGCCGTCTTCAACGGTCATAGACTCTTCTTTTTCGCCGCAAGCTGCAAATGCAAATACGAGCATAAGAGCAAGCACGAGTGCTAAAATTTTCTTTAAATTTTTCATCATAAATTACCTCTCTTATTTTGCCACAAAAGTGGTTTGTTTTTTGGTATGCATAAATATTAACTCTAAATGCATATTTTGTCAAGCATTTTTTTTAAAAATATTTAAATATGCAGATTTTTCGTCTATAATATGCAAACTTACGATGAATTTATATGCATAAAATATTGCATATATGCAAATAAGACGGGGGAATATGCAAAACGGACAGAGAATATCTGTCCGTTTACATTATATACTATTAGGTTAAATCTTCAACGTAAAGCTCGCGTACGGTGTTTTCATCGTCAGCCTTTGCATTACGATCTGCCAAGAACTTGCCTGCCACCTGCGGGAAGAGTGCGTAGCTCAGTACATCCTCTTCACACTTTGCAAGGTCGCCTGCCTCGGCGGTGTATTTTTCAAGCTCGGGCTCCAGTAGGTCGGCAGGACGGCAGGTTATAACCTCGCTGTCGCCTATTGCCTTGCGGCGTACCTCTTCATTTACCTCGCCCGGGACCTGACCGTATTCACCACGGAGAAGTCCTTTAGATTCCTTGGTTATCATCTTATAGCGTTCGCCCGAAAGTACGTTAAGCACTGCCTGGGTACCAACTATCTGGCTTGTGGGGGTTACAAGCGGAGGATAGCCAAAGTCCTTACGAACGTTAGGAATTTCAGCAAGCACATCGTAGAACTTGTCTTCTGCGTTGGCCTGTTTAAGCTGGGAGAGCAGGTTTGAAAGCATTCCGCCCGGTACTTGATAAAGAAGTGTCTTTGTATCAACGTTGAGCACCTTGGGGTCAAGTATGCCGTCAGCCTTAAGACGGTCAGCAATGGTACGGAAATGATTAGCAGCTTCCGAAAGCTTATTAAGGTCAAGGCCTGTGTCGCGGTCGGTTCCCTTAAGAGTTGCTACCATTGCTTCGGTAGACGGCTGTGAGGTACCGTTTGCCAAGGGCGACAGTGCACAGTCGATAATGTCAACGCCCGCCTGAACAGCCATAAGGTTGGTCATATCACCCGTACCGGTGGTGTTATGGGTGTGAAGATGAATCGGAACGTTAACCTTTGCCTTTAACTTTTTAACCAGCGAATAAGCGTCAAAGGGTAAAAGCAGGTTTGCCATATCCTTAATGCAGATAACGTCTGCGCCCATTTCTTCAAGCTTTGCGGCAAGGTTTACAAAGTATTCCTCGCTGTGTACGGGGCTTTCGGTGTAGCTGATAGCAGCCTCGCAAACGCCGCCGTATTTCTTTATGCTCTTCATAGCCTGAGCAATGTTGCGGGTGTCGTTAAGTGCGTCAAAAACACGTACAACGTCTATACCGTTCTGGATAGACTTTTTAACAAAGGCATCTACCACGTCGTCAGCATAGTGCTTGTAGCCGAGAAGATTCTGACCGCGAAGCAGCATCTGAAGCTTGGTGTTAGGCATTGCCTTGCGGAGTGCACGAAGACGCTCCCACGGGTCTTCGTTTAAAAAGCGCATACAAGAATCGAAGGTTGCGCCGCCCCAGCATTCAAGTGACCAATAGCCTACGCTATCTAGCGTTTCGCATGCGGGAAGCATATCCTCAAGTCGCATACGGGTTGCCGCCTGCGACTGGTGTGCGTCACGTAAAATAGTATCTGTTATATATAGTTTCTTAGCCATATTGTACCTCCATTAACCGAACAGTGCAATGAGTACGCCTGCGCCAATAGCCGAACCGATAACACCGGCAACGTTGGGTCCCATAGCGTGCATAAGCAGGAAGTTTGCAGGGTTTTCAGCCTGACCAACCTTCTGCGATACACGTGCAGCCATAGGAACAGCCGAAACACCGGCAGAGCCGATAAGCGGGTTTATCTTGCGCTTTAAGAACAGGTTCATAAACTTGGCAAACAGCACGCCGCAAGCAGTTGCCACACCAAAAGCAACAACGCCCATAACGATAATCTTAATGGTATTAAGGTTTAAGAAGGTGTTGGCTGTTGCGGTAGCACCTACCGTTACGCCTAAGAAAATGGTAACGATGTTCATAAGCTCGTTCTGTGCGGTCTTAGAAAGACGCTCGGTCACGCCACACTCACGGAAGAGGTTACCAAGCATAAGGCTTCCGACCAGCGGGGCTGCCGACGGAACCAAAAGTGCAACGAAAATAGTAACAACAATGGGGAATACGATTTTCTCGGTCTTTGATACCGGACGAAGTGTTTCCATCACGATGCTGCGTTCCTTTTTGGTGGTGAGCAGCTTCATAATGGGCGGCTGAATAACCGGAACAAGTGCCATATAAGAATATGCGGCAACGGCGATGGGTCCTAAAAGCTCGGGGGCGAGCTTTCCTGTTACGAATATAGCGGTAGGACCGTCGGCACCGCCGATGATACCGATACTACTTGCCTGCTCGTTTGTAAAGCCTAAAAGCTTAGAGCCTGCAAACGTTGCAAATATACCTATCTGTGCGGCTGCACCGAGAAGAAGACTCTTGGGATTGGCGATAAGGGGACCGAAATCGGTCATTGCGCCAACGCCGAGGAATATAAGACAGGGATAAATTCCGAGTTTTACACCGAGATACAAATAGTCAAGCAGACCGCCGGCAATAGTGTTGCCCAAGTTAGCCTCAAGATAAGCAATCACGCTTTCCTGAACGTTAAGCGCCTTGAACTCTGCTATAAGCTCTTCTGTTATAGCGGCACCGCCAAAAAGATCCCAGTGAACATGTCCACCGGCAAAAAGCACCTCGTGGTACATTTCAGCACCAGGCAGGTTAGTAAGCAGCATACCGAAAGCGATGGAAAGAAGAAGCAGCGGTTCAAACTTCTTGACGATTGCAAGATACATTAAAACACAGCTGATAGCTATCATCACAAGGCATAGCGGATTTTCTGCAAACATAGCAAAACCGGTTTGCTTTGCAAAATTTACAATAGTTTCGTTCTGGGTAAAGAACGCAGCTATTGAACTGAATATTTGAGCCATTTTTATTTCTCCTTAAATGAGATTAGCCGATAACGCACAAAACGGTACCGGTTTCAACAGTGCTTCCCTTGGTTACGTTTACAGAAGCAACAGTGCCGTCAACAGGACACATAATTTCGTTTTCCATCTTCATAGCTTCAAGAATCATTAAAACGTCACCCTTCTTAACGGTAGCACCGGTGGTTACGTTTACAGAAAGAATGGTGCCGGGCATCGGAGAAGAGATGGTTTCGCCGCCGGCGGCAGGGGCAGCTGCAGGAGCAGGTGCGGGTGCCGGAGCAGGAGCTGCAGCGGGTGCGGGTGCCGGAGCGGGAGCGGGTGCAGCAGCCGGAGCAGCGGCAGGTGCTGCAGACTCGTCCATTACCTCAAGAGTTATTTCATAAGCGGTTCCGTTAACATTTACCTTATACTTTTTCATAGTTAATTACCTCACATTTTTTTAAAAGATAAAATTCTTATTGCCGATACATCGCGGCCAAGCTCTTCAGCTATGGCAGCCGAAACTGCGGCAAGTATTTCTTGCTTGTTTTCAATTACCTGTGTCTGCGGCGCTGCGGCAGGTGCAGAAGCTTCTTTTGCTTTCTCTTTTCCTTTTCCGCATATACTTCCCATAAGCCAGGTGATAAAAACGATACACACAAGGCCTACGAATACTATGCCTACGCCCATTGCGCACACAAATCCGATAGACGGTTCTGTCAAAATAAATCCCCCTTAAAAGTTATATTTTATGCCAGCATAAGGAAAAAGCACCAAACTCCCCCTTATACAAATCATAAGATTGACAATATTATAACACACGAGTCAAATAATAGCAATACACATTTTACCAAATTTCATTACACTTTATTATATAGTATATAAATTTTTGTTGACAAATACCCATGTTTAGTGTGATAATAGGTGTATAAAGTGGTAGGTGTATGCCTATCGTTCAGGTGATTGTATGAGAGTTATTACGGGTTTGGCTCGCGGAACGCGACTTCGCACGCTTGAGGGTGACAGTGTTCGCCCTACCTCCGAAAAGGTGAAGGAAGCCGTTTTCAGCATGCTGCACTTTGATATAGAAGGCAGGAGAATACTTGACCTGTTCGCAGGTTGCGGACAGCTTGGAATTGAGGCTTTAAGCCGTGGCGCAGAGCGTGCCGTTTTTGTTGACGGCTCACTCCAGGCAATGCGGGTTATAAACGAAAACCTTGCCGCAGCGCGTCTTTCGGACCGAGCCGAGGTTATAAGAAAAGACTTTAAGCTTTTTCTTTCCTCAACATCCGAAACCTTTGACATTGCATTTTTAGACCCTCCGTATCACGCCGGTTTTTATAGCGATGCGCTCGAACTGCTTTGCAAACGTATGAGTAGTTTTGGCACAATCGTGTGCGAACATCCGTCGGATGTTGAAGTTCCGCAGACCGTGGGTGACTTTGAGTCTAAAAAGACATATAAATACGGCAAGATTTTAGTTACCGTGTACCGTCGCAAGGAGGAAACAAGATGAAAAACTCCGTTGCCGTATGCCCCGGCAGCTTCGACCCCATTACGGTCGGACACATAGATATTATAAAGCGCGCGGCTAATATGTTTGACCGCGTAATAGTTGTAGTGATGGTAAACCACAAAAAGCACTATAGCTTTTCCCCCGATGAGCGTGTAGCACTTATACGCAAGGCAACCGCCGACATCGACAATATTGAGGTTGATTATTCAGACGGTCTGCTTGCTGACTACGCAAAGCAAAGAGGCGCATCGGTTATCATTAAGGGTTTACGCGCTATGTCTGATTTCGAGTATGAATTTCAGATGGCGCTTACCAATAAAAAGCTCAACCCCGATGTTGAAACGGTCTTCTTGACCACAGCAGCGGAAAACATGTACTTAAGTTCAAGCATGGTTAAGCAAATCGCAAGCATGGGCGGCGACGTCAGCGACTTCGTGCCCGAGCAAATCAGGCAAGACATTACCGGAAGGTTATATGGAAAGGATGAAAAATAATGAGTATCGATGAATTACTTGAGCAGTTAGACGAAATATTGGACAGTGGTATTAAGATTCCCGGAAAGCGCACAGTAGTTGAGGTTGAAAAGCTTCGCGCTATCGTTGACGACATCCGCCTTAATATTCCGTCCGAAATCAAGCAGGCACGCGGAATCGTGTCTGACCGCGCAGACATTATAACCAACGCAAAGCGTGAGGCTGACGGAATCATCCGCAACGCCGAGGAGCATGCAAAGGCTATGGTTGCGCAGGAAGAAATTACAAAAATGGCTCAGGAAAAGGCTGCAGAAATTATTGCAACCGCACAGGGAAAGAGCCGCAATATGCGCAAAGCCGCACAGGACTTTGTTGACGACATTATGCGTCGCGCAGACGAAGATCTTACCGCAAACCTTGCAGAGGTTCGCAAGACCCGCGCAGCACTCAAGCAGCAGATGCCCTCTGCCGCAAAGACTGAGGAATAATTTTTTAGCGGTCTGTGTTTCGCAGACCGCTTTTTCGACCGTTTTTGCTTGACCGCACACAGTAGCCGTGCTAAAATTTTGTTTTCGGAGGTGAGATATCGGTGGAAAAACAGCTAAAAACCGTAGCGACCAACAAAAAAGCGTTTCACGAATATTTTGTAGAAGAATCTATTGAAGCCGGTATCGAGCTTACCGGTACCGAAATTAAATCGGTGCGTGCCGGCGGCATCAGCCTAAAGGAAGCCTGGTGTTCGATAGACGACGGAGAAATGTTTGTAAAACAGATGCACATAAGTCCGTACGAACACGGGAATATATTTAATAAGAGTCCGCTTAGAACGCGCAAGCTTCTTCTTCACAAGAGGGAGATTATGCGTCTTTTGGGACTCGTGAAGCAGCAGGGCATTACCCTTGTTCCCCTTTCGGTATATTTTAAGGGATCAAGGCTTAAGGTTCAGCTTGGCGTTTGCAGAGGCAAAAAGCTTTATGATAAGCGTGCCGTAGCAGCCAAGAAGGATGCCGACCGCGACATAAGACGCGCGCTTAAGGAACAAAACAGGTAACCCACACACGGGGGCGTAAAGGTTTCGACAGGGATTTTGATTCACGGGAAGCGAGTAGCGGTGCGGAACCGCTTTAAAATCCGCAACTTTAAAATTAAC
>JAZUOJ010000102.1:0-26715 GCA_045604625.1 Acutalibacteraceae bacterium
CCTGATTTTATATTTTGATTATACCACTTGCCATAAAAAATTACTTGTGATATAATACTAATAAATCATAATTATTCTTGGTTTATTTCAATTTTTTCTTAAAACACTCATAAAAGAATAAAATTTTTTACGGCTGGTGTCCTTATGAAGTACTATACTCAACGAGAGAACATAACACACAAGACAAAGAATTTTCCGCTTGCATACTATAAGGTTGACGATGAGCATCCCAGATATTTTATGATGCACCACTGGCATCCGGAATATGAGATAATTCACGTAACCGAGGGAAGGTTGGAATTGTGCCTTGACCGCAAGCATCACGATGTAACCGCAGGGCAGTTTGCACTGATTTCTCCCGGCACCGTGCACAGCGCAATTCCGTATAACTGCCGGTATGAGTGTATCGTTTTTGACCTTGAAGCTTTTTCGGGGCCGTGGAAAAACGACGACAAATATTTAGGCGGACTTTTATCACACAAGCTTTCGGTACCCTCGATATATCGTCTGGCCGGCGGTGCTCCCGAAACGGCTATGCTCAACCTTGTAAACATCTTGCGTCGCCAAAACGACGGGTTTGAGCTTGAGACCGTCGCCGCCGTTTTTAAGCTTTTGCACGCGCTTGTAAAATGCGACTGCATAAAGGAAAACGAAAACCGCTATTCCCCGTCCCGTCTCGAACCGCTTAGTATGGCTATTACGTATATCGAGCAAAACTTCAACAGCCGCATAACACTTGACGAGCTTGCATCGCATTGCGGCATTTCCCCAACCTATTTCAGCGAATATTTTAAAAAGACAACCGGAATGGCCCCGTTTGATTATATTAACGGTTACCGCGTTGAATGCGCTTCGGAAATGCTTATATACACAAAAAAACCGATAACCGAAATTGCAATTTCCTGCGGTTTTAACGACCTTAGTTATTTTTCAAAAACATTCCGCGCTTACAAGGGCAAAACCCCAAGACAGTACCGACTTGAACACGAACACACCGAAAAGAAATAAAAAAATCAGCGTTGCAAGCAACGCTGATTTTTCTTATTTTGTAAAGACGTCTGCGCCGTCGCGGAATGCCTGGAATACTATTCCGCCGGTTGCATCAGCAGGCTGAGGATAGCCGGCCGAGAACATAACTGTAGGCGCGATGTCGGTAAGGTCCATAGGACGGTCGATAACGACGCCCTCCTTAATCTTGGGGCCCTTCATTATGCAAACCGAACGTATGTCGCCGCATTTTTCATCTCTTGCCGAAGGAATCTGGCAAGCGTGAACCCCGCCGATATAACCGCCTATACGACCTCCGGTAAGACCGTAAACAACGTCGCCCGAGCCTTCTCCGCCCTGGCCTACGAAGCCTGCCTGCGAATTTTCAACAGCAAACGCAAGCGCAACCTCTCCGTTGTCGCGCAGTCCTTCCTGAAGCGCAATAATAACCTCGTTGACAACCTTGTCGTAATCTTCCGGCTCGACAATGCCGTTGGGCTCGCGTCCCTTGAGGTTTAAGAAAATGTGACCGCTGTACATAGGATAGGCCTTTGTGCGTGACCAGTCCACAAGCGGATTATCATAATTGCCGCCGGGCAGCCAAGTGAGCAGCCCTGCCTTTTCCAGGATGTCGTGCGGACGGATTATGGTATCAAATCCCATTGCGCCGTGGTCGGAAACCACAAAGAACGTAGTCTCGTCGCCGATGAAATTATCAAGCACATAGCCAAGATAATCATCAATGACCTTATATGCGCGGTTATAAAGCTCAACCGACTTCTCATACATAAACTCGCCCTCGTCGGTTACACGCTCGAAGATGCTCTTGAAGGCGTGGTTAATACCGTCGGGATTACCGATAACCTCAACAACTACGTCTATATCACGGCTGTTAAGAGTAGACTCTATAACCGTGCGGTGATATTCGGTATTCATTTCCTGCAGCTCGATATACGTATCCACGTCGGGCTCGGGAAGCACTATTCTTCCTGTTGCGGCGTGGTCGGGTATGACCGAAAGCTTTTCAATTTCTTTTCCGAACTCTTCGGGCCAAGCATAAAGGCGCTTGGGCACCGCAAGCGGAACATAGAGGCCAAAGGTGCGCTTTTCAAAGTCAAAATGCAGCAATTTTATGCGGAACGTATACTGATAAGCACTGCCATCCGAGCTTTGCAATTCGCGCTCAATATAGTCAGTCCACTCCCCTGCGCGGATAAACATAGGCTCTTCACAGCCGTCGTAAGAAATGCTTACACCGTCTTCAAAAATCGTGGCTTTCCACTCAAACGGAAGCACCTTGCAGCGCTCGGCATATCTGCCGGTGTATACTGCGGGCAGAGTATAAACGTTTGTATCGTTTATGTCCTGATTAACGAACGAATCATCAAAGTGAAGCGGCTGCCAAGGTCCGGACGGAGTCTGGAAACGTAAATCATTGCTTATGTTTTCGTTTTCAACCTTGTCGTACGAAATTTCGTAGCACTGGGTAGGAATAACGTAAACGTTTCCGTACTCACTTAGGTGTCCGCCTATCATTTTGTCCATAGGTAACATAATCGGTCCCTTTGCTTCAGGGAAGGACGACACCTGTAAAACGCCGTCTACCTTTGGGGGGCCTGAGGTCGCATACTCCATAACGAGCGCCTTACCGCCCTGACGTACAATCGTTTCCCAAAAGCGTTCTGCCTTTATTTTGTGCGAATCGTATCCTGTCCAAAATTCATTTGGATTTCCGCCCGGCAGACGAAGTTCTTGGTCCACAGCACCGTGCCGCGACGGAACGGTACCAGTACTGATGGATGCCCAGCAGGTAGGTGTTATGCTGGGATATACCGTCATACAATCGGTAAATAAGCAACCTTTATCAAGTAGTCTTTTAAAGTTCGGGAAGTTTCCCGATTCGGCGTTTTTACGGATAAAATCACGTACGCCACCGTCGAGTCCCAACATATATAGTTTAGGTTTTTTTGCTGCCATAATAATGCACCTCTTTGGCTAAATATGCGGAACAGCCTGGCTGTTCCGCATCATTTTCTATACTTAGTTGAATACGGAATCTATGGTCTTATCAAATGTTCCTGCAATACTGTTAATTCCAGCCTGTACGGTCTGACCGTTGTTCCAGAAAATCGGTCCGTAAACGCCGTTGGAAAGGAACGAGTCTCTAAGGGTCAGAAGACGATAGCCGGGGTCAACGGTAGAGGTGTTAAGAGAAAGCTCATACATCTCGAAATCGTTGTCTGCGCTTTCCTTCTGGAAATATTCAGACTTAACGTCAAACTCCCACCATTCGTTACCTTCGTAACCCTCGGACGGAGTAGAAAGCTCGTTAAACAGGAATATACTCTTCTTATAGTCCTTGTTGTTGGCATTTGTAGAAGTCATAGCAAACACACGGGCATTACCTGCGGAAGAAATGTAGTTGCCGGTCTTATTGTCGGGGCCCATCGGTACGGGCAGAATGCCGTAGTTGAATTCGGCCTTCGGCTTAACCTGCTGGTTAACTACATAGCTTTCCTGAATGAGGAATGCCGTCTTGCCCTTTACAAACGCATCATCGTAATAGGTGAACGAGAATTTGCCAAAGTTCTTCTGGGACTTAAGTTCCATCGGTACCTCAACAACCTTATCCACGTTTACAAGTGTGTTATAGAAGTTAACAGCGTTAGTTACTGCGGCAGACGAGAAGGTTGCGCTTGCCTTGCCGCCCGAATATGTAACTATGCGTCCGTCGTTACCGAGGGTAAGAGCCATAGTAACGCGAAGCGGATGTCCGCCTACACCGTATGTAACGTTGGTACCGTTAACAATGGTGGTTGCCTGGAGTGCATACTCGCGAAGCTTGTCAAACGTCCACTGCTTGTTTCTTACAAGGTCATAAAGACCGTCAGCATCTACGCCCTTTTCCTTTAAGAGGTCCTTGTTGAATACAACAACCATTCTGGCCTCCGGCGGCTTTAAGAACTGAAGTCCATAGTGTTTGTTATCAAATGTGGCAAGACCGGTATAACCGCCTACCCACTTTTCATCGTTAATGTTTATGCCTTCAACATCGTCCCAGGGGATTATATAGTTTGCACGTGCAAGCGGGAGAACGTTATCGGCCAAAACCTCAACAACGTCGGCAACCTTTTTGCCTGCAGAGATAAGAGGCTGTAGGTTTTCTACGCCGGTTTCACTGCCTACAAGCAGCTTAATTTTACAACCGTACTCATCCTCTACCTCTTCGATGCGCTGGAACAAAAGCTTTTCAAAGCCTGTGCAGCTGCTTGTGAGCTTGGCAGGGAGGTAGGGAGACATAAGAGTAAAGGTGTATCCCTTTAAATCCTCTTTTTTGATATCGGTGTTCTTGTTTGATGTGTCTTCTTTAGAACTTGTAGCCTCTGTATTAGAGGAAGTCTTGCCTTCTGAAGAAGTTTTTCCCTCTGAAGAGGTTTTTTCCTCTGAAGGGGTGTTTTCATTCGAATCTGTATCGTCTTTGTCCGAACCAACGGTAACGTAGGAAACCTCAGTCCATACCGACCATTCAGATTCTTCGCTGCTTGACGTGCTACATGCGGTAAGTCCAAAACACATAACCGCAACCATCAGCAAAGCCAAGGCGCGAACTGCATAACTTTTGAATTTAGTCATACCCATTCTCCTTTTTAGTTTTCTGTATCATTTGCAGATGCTTCTCCGGTTACTTCGTCTTCCTTTTTCTTGCGCTTTTTAAGGATGATAAATCCGGTCGCTCCGCCTGCCGCAACAACTGCCGCAGCTGCTCCACCTGCTACTATACCCCAAGGGAAGGAATCCTGTTTTTTCTTCCTTCTTCTCTTTTTGGTAACTACAACAACCTGCTGCTCTTCTTCGTCCTCTTCGCCGCCGACGTTATTGTCTTCAAAGTCGGGCTCGATTTCGTCAAGCTCTTCGTCAGACAGGTCTTCATCCTCGTCTTCCTCGGGTTCGTCGTCCGGCTCTTCCTCCACCGGTACGTTGCGCTCGCCGCCTGCGATAACCTCGTAAACGTCAACGTCGCCATACTCTACGGTAGTCTTAAAGGAGCGTACGTCCGCCGCTGTACCCTCGGCAACAACCTTGCCGGTCATTAAATTCTTTACAGTATAGCTCTCGTAATAGTCGAGTTCCATATCTGCCAGAGGAACGTAAACCTTATATTCTCCGTCGGTTTCATGAACGTTGTCGTTAGGAAGAATAAGCAGTCCCTTGTTTCCTGCATAACGCGCATAGGAAATAAGGTGGTCCTGGCCGATAACCTCAACCTCGCAAATGTTGGTTTCGCGATGGTTTTCGGGCCAGTAGTTGAAGATTTCGGGATAACTGCGTCTGATGGCTATCATCTGCTTTACAGACTCATAAAACGCGCGGTTTTCGGGCTGATCGAGAAGTGTCCAGTCGAAGCCAACACCGAACAGCAGTGAGCTATTGCCGCGACCGCAGTCCTTCATCATAACCTCGCTGTTATTCCACTGTTCGCCCATGTACCAAACCGGAATAAAGGGCGCGTATATTGCCTGGTAACCAAACGAAATCTTGCTACCCTTTACAGCGTAGTCGTAAAAGTCGTGACAGCTTAGCATCATAGTATAATACTGATACTCACCGCCTGTGCCCATATTCTGCGAATAAAGGCTGCCTATGTATTCACCTGTTTTTACACACTGGACAATGTTGTTGCCCTCGATAAACAGGTTTTGAGGATAGGTGGTGGCGCTTATTCCCGGTCCGGTTACGCCATACTGCTCGAAGTCGTATGCAGTTATACCGCGTTCGTTCGATGCTTCGGAAATGTTGGCGATATAAATGCCCTTTCCGGCAAGAATTTTACGTATTTCGGTTGCAACACCGTAGCCAAACTTCTGCGGCTCCATATCGTAGCGCAGGCCGTCAACTCCGGTCTTTTCTACAACGTCGGCAACGGCTTTTGCAAACCATTCCTGTGCTTCCTCGTTATCATAGATGAAGTTTTTGCTGTCTGCTCCACCAAGGCCGCTTCCTAACTGATACCAGTCGGGGTGTGCTTCGGTCAGTTCTCCCTCCATCGTTCCCCAGGAAACAACGTCGAGAATTATGCGTATGTTACGCTTATGAGCTTCATCTACAAATTCTTTAAATACCTTCCAACCGGCTTCGTAGTCGGTTTGGCGCCACTCCTCATCGTAGCCAAGCTCGCCGGTCAGGCGCGGGTCGATGGTGTGGGGGCCGAGGTTGAAATAGCCGTGGCTGTATTCTTTATTGTCGTTTACGGGGTTTATCCAAAGTGCGTTAACACCCATTTCGGCACAGTGGTCCAAAATCTTAATGGCACTTTTAAAGGTTCCCTCGGGGGTTGCCGTAGCTATACGGCAACCCATCATTATCATTTCCTGTACCCAGTCGGGTGTGCCGCGTTCGTCAACCGTTTCGGCTGTAGCAGCATACCACTTGGGCAAAAGCGAGGAGTTATCAATATAATTTTCTTCTGCCGATGCGCTGATACCAAAGGTGGTAAGACTGGTTACCAACATAACAAGCGCTAAAAGACAGCTGAAAATCTTACTAATTCTTTGCTTCATTAGTTATCCTCCTCTCCGGTTTTAAGCACTTTTCCCTTGCGGGTGGCCAAAAGCAACCCTGCAAGAAGTGCAGCAAAGCACGTGGCAATCGCCGAGCCAACCGAGCCTGAACTCTCTCCGCTTTCGGTTACAAGCGGAACCACCTTAACGGGGCTGTCTTTGGCGCTGCCGTACTTCAAAAGTTCTTCGAACTCTTCTTCCCTATCCGCGGGAATCTCATATTCATACGGGTCAACGTTGTTGTTATCCCAAAGGGTAGAAAGCTGTTCGATAAGGCTTGAAAGCTTGCCGTAATTGCTTACCTGCGCCTTTAAGCCCTTCTTCTTAAGGCTTCTGTATTTTGCAATACCGAGTCTTATATCGTCCTCGCCCTCAAGGGTTGCCTTTTCGGGAAGCTTGTCGATATACTCCATAACCGGCATTACCTGCGATACTGCGTTCTGAGACTCATAATCATAAATACTTACGAGCTCTACAGACTGGTATGTATCGTTCTGCCAGGCACCTACCTGAACGTAACACTTATTAAGAGAACCGAAATACGTAAGCGGGCATATGACGCTTGACGGAATTTCTCCCGACAGCAATGTGCCGTCGCTTATCATAAATCTAAGCGAATATGTGTCGCTTCCCATAGAATCAAACATAAGACTGAAATTCTTGCCGGTAATGTTCTCATATTTAAGGGCATCGTCCGAGAAGATTTCTACGGGTCTTGTAAAGTATTTGTTTCCTGCGGGATAGATTGTAATTGTTCCCTCGTTGGTGTCAAGCACAACCACAAGTGCTCGCTTTGCAGTGGGCACAAACTGGTTACCCTCACGCTTATCGACGCTTTGTCCCTTTCCGTAATCGGTGTAGTTAGGACCGACAGTAATAGCCAAAACTCCCGTTCCTACGCCCTTTCCGGTCTTAACAAGGTTGCTTAACTGAATATTAAGTCCGTCTAAATCATATGTTCCGAAAGCGTTACGGTGGTCGCGTTTTGCATTGGTAAAGGTAAACTGCGTTCCGCCGCTTATACCCTCGCTCAATACAACCGTACCGTGCCACCAACTATCAATGGTTTCCTGATCATACTTTGCATCGTTAACGCCCGGTGCATAAACACAGGAATCCCAGTCCATATATTGTGCGTACAGCTTATGGTACTCTTTTATAGCATTTTCGAGAACGTCTGCATTGGTTACTCTGGCCTTCTGTGCCTTAGTAAGAGAATTATACCATTCCTCAACATCATCAATTGTGTCTTTCATGGTAATGTCGATCTTTTCTACACGTTTTATCTGTTCTATAACGTACGGAACAGGATCTGTTTTGTCGAGTGTGTAGAAGGTTTCGCGCGCTTCCTCTAACACGTAAAGATTGCTTACGCGTGACTGTACGTATTCGGGCAGAGCATCATATGCTTTTTCCGCAGCCTCGATGGCCGGCTCGCTGTCGATATCGACAACGCGTAGCTCGTTTATCATTTCGGTTACGGGTATATGCTTTGTGCTCTGGCCTATACCGGTCCATTCAAGCGTAGCGTAGGTCTTTTCCCACGCTGAAACAGTAACGTAGCAGCCTTCAAAATCTTTAAAGCGTTCGCCTGAAGTGAAATCATCATCCGCTATTGTTCCGCATACGGTCCAGTCATCGGTAATGATCTCTACCTGCCAAAGCTTTTTATCGTTCTGGTTGAATTCGACATAGAACGTCTTATACTCAAGACTTTCGTATTTCAGACGCTCATCCTTTACAATAAGGGCGCCTGTGCCCTCCTTGCCGGGGTAGGCATAAAGTGCACCCGCCTCGGTATCGAGCACGATTGCCAAAGGACGTGTAGTAACGGTAGCGTTATATGTCCAGGGTGAGCCTAAACCGTCACCGAGATATATAGCAAACTTCGGATCGGATACGTCTATGCTGCTCTTGTGCATAGCGTTGAACTGAAGTTTAAGTCCGTGTAGCGGAACACGCTTTGAATATCCCTGACGAACGTCGCGTCCCTTACCGTTCCAAACGAGGCGAACACCGCCGTCGTTTTCTATGCTATAGCAGTTAAAGCCGGTGGGCCACCACTTGGGAATAGTCTCGGGTTTTACATACACAAATTCGCTGCCGAACACGTCGGTTTCGAATGCAAGGTCTTTTCTGTATGCCTTCATAAGCTTTAAGAACTTATCAAGGTTGGAAATTTCCGCTAACTGTTCCTCACTTGCCGAAAGATATTCTGTGTATATCTTGTCAAGCTGTTCGCCGCAGTCTGCGGTCAATGACGAGGGCAGCGCGTCTATTAGGGCGATTACCTTCTTTGCGTCGAAATCAACACCCGCCTTGTAGCCAAGGAAGTCGAACGAGCAATAAACCGAGCCCGCATAACCGCCGTCACCGTCATATCTGCCGCGGGTGAAGGTTATGTATGTCTTCTGGTTATCAAGGATAAACGTATTCTTCAGATACTTAACGTCGATAAAGGCTGATACACTTCTGCCGTCGGCAGTAGTTATTGTTACCTTGTACGGTTTTTTAGCATCATCGGTCGCATCTATGCGTACAACGAAAGCGTTATATTCAAGGCTTGAAAGCTTTAATACGTCGCTTGCAGATACGAGTTCGGTATATCCCGATTTTCCGTTGTAATTGAGTATCAAGCTGCCGGTATTTACATCAATATACAGCAGTATTCCCTCTGCGCTGGCTGTAAACTCCTTGCCTGCTGTGCTGGAAAGAAGAATACCAAAGCCGTTAGCTGTTCCGTTTCCGGTCTTGCGCAGGTTTGCAAACTTAAGCTCAAGTCCGTCCAGCTTAACCGGTGCTTTTCCGCCAATACGCATAGCGGGGTTAAGCGTGGCTGTAGAAAGATTAAAGTGTGCATAATCTGCGGTGTTTGTAAACCAGCCGCTTTCTGCCCAGTGGTTCTGTGTATATTCGCTGAAGTTCTGATAGCCATCCTTAATCAAGGCGAAAACCTTGCTTTCGAGCGCTGCTATCTTTTGTGCGCCGACTATTCTCGCCTTTTCGGAGGGTATCATCTTGGCATAGAGTGCAACAACCTTGTTTACAGTTGCGGCGTCTGCCTGTGTTACCATTGCGGGATCAAGGGAAGCCAACTTCTCGTTCACCCACAAAACACTTTCTTCTGCGCCGGTATTGTTACGATAACCCAAAATATCGAACGTGTCGTCTATAGCAGCATTCTCAAACGTGTTGCCGCCTGCAGGGTTATATCTTCCGGGTGTGAACGCAACGTAGGTTTCATCGCCCGCAAGTACCGTATCGGCGTTAAAGTATGCTGCCGGAATGTTGGCGGTAACCTCGTCCCCGTCAGCAGTCTTTAACGTAATCTTGTACGGATTTTGGGAATCGTTTGTAGAATTAAAGCTGATAGTAAAGGTTTCGTATGCGAGGTTTGCAAGTTTAAGCAGGTTATTGTTGTCTACCAGTTTGTTGGTTACAACAGAAGTACCGTCCTTGCGCTGAACGTAAAGCGCACCGTCGTTCATATCGATATAAACTATCATTCCGCTGTTTGCCGGCTGGGTAATATCGATACCGTCAGCGTTAGAGCCTGCACTGAATACCATACCGAAACCGGTCTTAGCTCCTGCCTCACCCTTGCTAAAGCGGGTGATTTTCAGTTCAAAGCCGTCAAATACGACCTTGCGGTTTAACCAAGCCGTTCTGGCGGGGTTCATATTTGCTACGTTGTAGTTTAATCTGTGAACGCCGTCTACCATACTGTGGGTAAAGGTGTTTTTATAATGATAACCTGTGAAGTTTTCCTCGGTAATTGCGGTGTAGCCGTCCTTTGTGATGGCAAGCAGCGCGGTTTTCAAAGCATTTATCTTGCTTGTAAACTGTGCCTTTTCGCCATCGGGAAGCAGCTCATACATTACGTCAATTTTATTGATGAGTGCGGAATCACTCTCGGCAACGGTCTCGGCATCGAGAGTGTCAAGCTGCGCCGCTATCCACGCTACAAGATTATCCGCATTCTGCTCACCCTTATATCCCATAAAGTCGAACGAGCAGTAAACCGAACCGCTGTATGAGCCGGTGCTGTCAAATCTACCACGGGTAAAGGTGACAAAAGTATTTTTGCCGGAGAAAATAGAAGTAGCATCAAAATACTCTGCCGGGATCTGAGCGGTTACGCTCTTTCCGTCGGCGGTTTTAATGGTTACACTGTAGGGTGCCGCGTCATTGTAGGTAGCACAGAAGTGTACAGTAAAGGAATTATATTCGAGGGATGAGAGTTTTAGCGCGTCGCTATTTGAAACAAGCTCGGCATACTTGGATGTGCCGTTGAGGTTGAGCAAAAGGCTGCCTGTTTCTGCCTCGATGTACAGTAAAAGTCCTGCACTGTTAGACTTAAATTCCTTTCCTGCAGAATTGGCAAGAAGAATACCAAAGCCGGTAGAGGTTCCGTTGCCGTTCTTTTGCAGGTTGTTAAACTTAAGCTTAAGTCCGTCAAGCTTAACGGCGGCAGTTCCACCTATTCGCATTGCGGGGTTAAGGGTTTCTGTAGCCAGATTGAAATGCGCATAATCTGCGGTGTTAGTAAACCAACCGGTTTCATCCCAGTGATCCTGTGTATAACCGCTGAAGTTTACATAGCCGTCTTTTATAAGAGCGTTTACAACACTTAAAAGCTGTGCTATCTCGTCTGCGCCCGTTATCTGCGCTTTTTCAGACGGGATCATATTAGCATACACAACGTTTAATTTATTGATTGTCGCGGCGTCTGCCTCGGTAACGGTGGCAGCGTCAAGGGAAGACAACTGCTCATTAACCCAGGCAATATTCTCTGCCGAACCGGTGTTGTCACGATAGCCGACAATATCAAACGTATCGTTAACCGACAAGGCCTCAAACGTGTTGCCGCCTGCGGGGTTGTAGCGTCCCGAAGAGAGTGCAACGTAGGTGTTACCGTTTGATAAAACCTTTTCCGCGTTAAAGTATTCTGCGGGAATATTTGCCGAAACGGTATCACCGTCGGAGGTTTTAATGGTTACTGTGTAGGGGTTTTGAGCATCGTCTGTAGCATTAAAGGATATAGTAAATACCTCATACTGCAGATTTGCAAGTTTTAGTGCCGCGTCACCGGTAACAAGCGTTGTTCTTGTAACGGTAGCGCCGTCTTTTCTGACAAGGTTAAGGTCACCTGTCATCATATCAATATACAGCAGCAATCCGCTGTTTGCGTTTGTGGTAATTTCTATGCCGTCGGCATTCGAGCCGGCAGAAAGTACCATACCAAAGCCTGACTGTACGCTGTTTTTATCCTTAACAAAACGGCTGATTTTCAGCTCGAAACCGTCAAGCTCGGTCATCTTATTCATCCACACGGTTCTGGTGGGATTAAGGTTTGTTACATTATAGTTTACACGCACCGCGCCGTTTACCACACTGTGGGTAAATGTGTTCTTATAATGATAACCCGTTAAATCCGCTTCGGTGATAGCGGTATAACCATCCTGAACACGCGCCATAACTGCGGTTTCAAGTAATGCAATCTTATCCGCATTGGTAATCTGCGACTTTTCTATAGCAGTCAATGTGTTATAGAGTGCAGAAAGCTTGTTTACGGTAGCAGCCTGCGCTTCGGTTACCGTAGCGACATCGAGCGCCGCCAACTGAGCGTTTATCCAGTAAATATTTTCCTGGGTTTCAGCGTTGTTGGCGTGGCCTATGATATCAAACGTATCGTTAATGGCCAAGTTTTCAAAACCGCTGGCGCCTGTGGGATTATATCTACCCGGAGTTAAAGCAACGTAGGTTTTACCGCTTGAAAGCACGGTATCAGCGTTAAAATACTCTGCAGGGATGTTGGCCGATATAACGTCGCCGTCGGCTGTGGTTAGGGTTATTTTATAGGGGGTTGCCGAGTCGTTGGTTGCATTAAAGGCAACGGTAAACGCCTCGTACTGTAAATTTGCAAGTTTCAGTCCGTCGTTACCTGTTAAAAGGGTTGCCCTTGTAACGGTGGAGCCGTCTTTTCTGGCAACATTAAGGTTACCGGTCATCATATCGATATAAACAAGCAGTCCGCTCTTAGCTGCGTTTGTAATATCGATACCGTCGGCATTCGAACCTGCCGAAAGCACCATACCGAAACCGGACTGTGCGCTGTCTGATGCCTTTACAAAACGGTTGATTTTAAGGACGAAACCGTTAAGGTCAACCTTTGTTTTGGTCCAAACAGTTCTTGCGGGGTTCATATTTGCTACATTGTAGTTGATTCGTACAGCACCGTTTACCGTACTGTGTGTAAAGGTGTTGTTATAATGGTATCCGTTTAGGTTTGATTCGGTAAAGGCAACGTAACCGTCCTTTACGAGTGTAAGCAACGCACTCTGCAGGGCCGTGTATTTTGCCATATCCGTAATTTGTAACTTCTCTGCCGGAATCATATTCTCAACCAAGACGTTCATCTTGTTTATAACTGCGGCATTAGCCTCGGTTATAGTAGCAGCATCAAGAGAAACCAACTGTGCATTCACCCAAGCAATATTTGCCTGCGACTCCTTGCTGTTGCGGTAACCAACAACGTTAAAGGTGGTGTAGGTAGTGCCGGTGGTTGCACCGGTGCTGTCGTAACGGCCGCGCGTAAAGGTTACGTACGATTTACCGCCCGACATAACGGTAGCCGCATCAAAATATTCAGCAGGAATATTTGCAGATACGCTCTGTCCGTTTGCGCTTCTAACAGTTACGCGATAAGGATTTTGCGCATCGTCTGTTCCTACTATTCCCAAAGTAAATGCGTTGTACTCAAGGTTTGCGAGTTTAAGTACGTCGCTGTTCTCAATAAGGGTTAAATACTTGGTTTTGCCGTTAAGGTTGAGTAAAAGGTTACCTGCTTTAGCGTCGAGGTAAAGCAGAAGTCCGCTTGAGAAGGTGCCGCTTGTTACAAAGGAAGTATCCTTTGTGAAGGCAATACCGAAGCCTGCTACGGTAGCAGCATCGGAATGGTTAACGAGGTTATTAAACTTATACTCAATTCCGTCAAACTCAACCGAATTATCAGGTCCTATACGCTTACCAACCGATAGGGCGGTATCATTAAAGCAAAGACCTATCATTCCGTCGACATAGGAAAGTACGGGAGGAGTAGAGGTGGACCAGTGGTCACTGGTAAACTCGGAAGCGGCGCCGTAGGTTATATAGCCGTCCTTGACAATCGGGAGAAGGGCGTCTTTAAGTGCCGAAACCTTACTGCCGTTTGTTACTTTCGTCTTATCGATAGCGGTAAGCGAATTGTAAACCGTTACAACCTTGTTTATAACCGCAGCGTCGCTCTCTTGAACGGCGGATACATCAAGTGTTGCAAGTTTTTCGTTAAGCCAAGCAATATCAGCCGTCGCCGCACTGTTGTCGCGGTAGCCGATAATATCAAACGTGTCGTTAATAGCCAAGCTTTCAAATCCGCTGGCGCCTGTGGGATTATATCTACCCGGAGTTAAAGCAACGTAGGTTTTACCGCTTGAAAGCACGGTATCAGCGTTAAAATACTCGGCGGGGATGTTGGCCGATATAACGTCGCCGTCGGCTGTGGTTACGGTTATTTTATAGGGGTTTGCCGAGTTGTTGGTTGCATTAAAGGCAACGGTAAACGCCTCGTACTGTAAATTTGCAAGTTTCAGTCCGTCGTTTCCTGTTAAAAGGGTTGCCCTAGTAACGGTGGAGCCGTCTTTTCTGGCAACATTAAGGTTACCGGTCATCATATCGATATAAACAAGCAGTCCACTCTTTGAAGCCTGTGTAATATCGATACCGTCGGCATTCGAACCAGCCGAAAGCACAAAACCGAAACCGGACTGTGCGCTGCTTGCAGACTTGACAAAGCGGTTGATTAAAATTTCAAAGCCGTCAAGTTCTACCATAGTATTCATCCACGCTGTTCTTGCGGGATTCATATTTGACACACCGTAAACAAGACGTACTGCGCCGTCTACGGTGCTGTGCGTAAATGTGTTCTTATAGTGATATCCCGTAAAGCCCGATTCGGCTATAGCGGTGTAACCCTGTTTGTTCAGCTTGGACAATGCCGTTTTAAGTGCTGATACATTGGTTTCATATCTAGCCTTTTCGGTGGCATCCAGGCCCTCATACAGAACGTCTATCTCGTTGATAGCTGCCGCATCCGCCACGGTAACGTTATTTAAGTCAAGCGTTGCCAAAAGCGTTTCAATTCGTGTGGCATTCGCCGAAAGAGTATTTGCGAGAACGGGTATAAGCGTATTTGAAAGCATTGTGCATATCAGCACAAACGCCAACAACACCGCCCATCCGCGCTGCATAAATGAAAACTTGCTGTTTTTCATACAAAGCTCCTTTCTTATATGCGAAAATCAAATACTATACACAACTAACTGTCGGACAAACCGGTTCGTGCAATACTTTGCACAAGGAAGCGCTGGCAAAACACAAACAGTGCCAAAAGCGGCAACATTATAAGTAACGTTCCCGCACCGCGGGCAATTACTGTTCCGTAAACGTCTGAGGTGAGTCCTATCTTTACCGAAATATGATACAGATGGTTTGCGAGTACCGGAGTTTCCGCAAGGTAGAGTCCCGAATATGAGGTGTCGGTCCACTGCCAACAGAATGAGAATAGGAAAACGGTTGCGATTGTGGTGCGAACATTGGGCAGCATAACCTCAAAAAACGTTCTGAAGACACCTGCGCCGTCTATGTATGCCGCTTCTTCAAGGTTTGCAGGCATAGCCTCAAACTGTTCTTTAAACAGGTAGATATAAAGTCCTTCTTTTATACCAAGACCCGTAAAGGCGAGTATAAACATAGGCCAAAAGCTATCTGCCAAATTCAGCGTCCAAGGACCTATTTTAAAATAAACAAAGCCCAAATACTGCGCTGTTCCTATAACCTGGTTCGGAATAAGCATTATAATAATTACCAGTATAAACGCCAGAGTGTGTCCGGGGAACTTAAAGCGTCCAAGGCCGTAACCTACAAGCACGCAGGAAACAACCTGCAGCACACCTACTACCACACTTAAAAATATGGTATTCGGTAACGTCTCGGAAAAATTAAGTCCCTCGATCGCCTTGTTCCAGTAGTAGAACGACCAGTTTCTGGGAATCATACTTACAGCGCTGTCAAGCAGATCCGACGGGCTCATAAAGGCCACAAAGATTCTGTAAATTATGGGACGAAGAATTATAAACGCTAAGCCAAAGATGAGAAGGAAGCGGAGAAAACTGTAAATACCGGACGCACCTTTACGCTTAAGCTTATAATATAGCTGTGATTTATCCAATATGCTCCCTCCTTAGTTTTGTTTTTTAAGTAGTTTGGAGAGCGCCCAGAAAACAACCGCTATTATTATGCAAAGGCAAACAAGATATATCATACTCATTGCCGTTGCGAGCGCGTAGTTGTTATGCGAGAAGGCTATCTCATTTATATATGTAAACAGCTCAGTGTCCTTCGAACAGGTATCTGCTATGGTATACACCATATTTATCATTATTTGCGGAGAAATCATCGGGAAGGTTATCTTCCAGAACAGTTCCCACTTGCTGCAGCCCTCAACACTTGCCGCCTCGTAAAGCGACGCCGGTATTTCCTGCAGTCCTGCAAGGAACACGAATATCTGCATTCCGCTCGATTTTACAATGGTGTGAATGCTCGAAACCGAGTTGACAACTATATCAATCAAACCCTCGCTCAGGTTCATTGAATACAGCAGCGTGCTGAACTCTGCAAAGGCCGAGCTTTCTGCACCGGCGACGCCCTCGACCGCCGAGTTGGTTACCATATTGGTTACCGAGTGGTCCATAGCGGCTATAACACCGGTTGACAGAATAACGGGAATAAAGAATATTATTCGCGCTACCACACGTCCACGGAATTTCTGATTGAGAAGTGTAGATATAAAAAGACTGAAAATAAGTATTACGGGTACATAAAAGACCAGCTGTCTTATGGCCGATACCGCAAGTCTGGTAAAGCGCGGGTCGTCCATCAGCGCGTCTTTATACGTTTGAATACCCGTCCAAGTCAACTCATAGCCCTTACCGGTCATAGTCATCTCGTTTAAGGAAAACCGCAGAGTTTGGATAATGTTGGGAACAAAAACCAGTATCGCACCCAATACAAGCGGCAGGATGAAGAAATATCCCATATAAGACCGTCGGGCCTCGAGTGAAATTTTAGGTTTTCTCATAACGCACCTCCGTTTCCGTGTGTTAAGAATTAAAATGCAGTAAATGACGTTGCCGGAACTAAAACTCCGTCAACAGTTTGGTCCTTGTCGCCGTAATTTACAATTACGCCGTGACCGTTGTCATAGGTTGTTTTGAATATCTGGGACGCAACTTCTTCATTTCTTACCATTTTTGCGTCCGAAACAGCGCTAAGCGCTTCTGTGGCTGCGCCGTACTGTTCAATAATAGTCTTGAGTAACGTGTCGTCCGAAAGTGAATATAGCTTTGATTCATAATCGGTATCGACCAAAAGGTCATTTTTGCCGGTAATCATAGTGTAGCTAAGCGCTCCACCGTATTCTACCGTACGAAGATAGTTTTCTACCGGGTTAACAGCCAGGTTCTGCGGCGATCCGGTATAAGGCAGCAAGCCGTGAATTACCATCTGATAAAGCGGTATATCCCCTTTTTCCAAATCGAATCGGGAAGAAACGGTAGGCACGTTTAAAACAGCGTCGGCATACGGCAAAACGTATGCGTTACCATTTTCAAAAATAACCTCTGCCTCCTGCGGAACCGCCTTTAGAGCCTCGGTTAACAGATAAAGGCTCATTGTTCGGTCAAGATCCTTCTTGGAGGTATAATCTCCGCCAAGATACTGACCCGAAGACGAATAAGAAAGTCCCGTAATAGTGCCTAGTTTCTTCTCAAGCGAGGCGATAAACGCCGAGGAATAATCACCATAACGTGTGGGAGAAACCAAGAACCTGTTAAGAGCGACACCGTCATAGCTACGTGTTACTATATCGTGGTTTCCGTTTTGTACGAGAGAACGGTTAAGATAGTGCGAACCGTCGTTCTTGGGTGAAAAATCGTCGCCCTTGCCGTCGGTATAAACAAACTGGAAGTCGGCATCCAGATATAGTTTACCGCCGATTTCTTCGAGCCAGGACATAAGCTCTTTTAGCTCATTCTTTGAGCCAACCTCACCGTCAATGCCAAACTCGTTATATACGCCGTGCGAAAGTCCCTTTTCACCGTAACCGAAAAGTCTTACGTGAAGCGGTCCCACACCGGCATCGTTTAATTTTTCAAGTGATTCGCGAATTTCGGCTATAGTAGAAAGAACTATAGTCTTTTCATAAGGAATACCAATAAACGTGGCATCCTTTTTAATGCTGCAAAGATAGTTAAGATAAATAGGTGTGTCATCACACGCCTTTTGATTTATAGCGTCATTTTCGAGCAGATAATTTCTATAATAATCGGCCATCGAGGCGTAATCTGCCCGGCTGCTATCCAGCAGCACGAAGCGTATGGATGGAGAAATCTGGACAAGATGCTTTGAAAACAGGTTATAAACAGGAATCTGCATAAGCTCGCCGACGTCGGTAGCATCCATATGGCGCATACAAAAATCTACGTATATATGATTTTGCGGGCTGTAGTTATGAATGGTGCCGATATTAAGGATTCCAACCTCGGCCGCCGATTCAACTATTGCAAGCACGCCACCGTTTTGTGTCTGAATTCCGAAAATCGGGAGCGTAAGATTTTTGGTAATTTGAGTTTTGTCGGCCTGCTGTATTGACTCGTCTGCGCCGTAGAACGCCTGCTTAAAGTCACTTATGCCGGCGCTGTCCATATTTATTACGGCACCCGAACCGTCCGGAACAATGTAGCTGCCTGCGGTTTCCGCACCGCTGGAGGCAAAATACTCTAAAAACGTTATGGTCTGCAGCTTGTGGTTTTCCGATTTTTCCACAATTCCGTCGGCCAAAACGCTGGCGGTGAAGCCATCCTTCGTAAGCTTGTATTCTACCGGTACACTAAAGCCCGGTACAACCTCGTTATCGGTATCCTCTATTTCAAGTTTGCTCAAAAGCTCGGTATAGGCGGTAGAGGTGTAACCTGCTTCCTCCATATACTCGGCAATTTCCTCTTTTTCGACATCACTTACGCTGTCGCTGAGTATGTATAGGGGCTGACTGTTCAGTACGGGGTAAAGGTCTGCTACCTCAGCAAAATCGTCCGACTTATCCTCCGGATCGAAGAAGTTATAATATCTTTTCAGTCGTCGGGCTGCATTTGGATTATCGAGGGTGCCCAAAACGTCCTCATCAAAACTTTTTTCGTCCAGCACCTTCGGAACGAAGAGAGTTTTTTCGGTTAAACTTAAATCATAATACACACGAACCGTATCGCTTGAACACTTGATTTCATAGTTTCCGAAGCCCACACTATTCGCGCCCGAATACATATACATTGCGTTGCTCTGCTCTTGGTAATAGGTTACCGTTATTTCGGATTCCATCCTATCGGCTAATTCAGAAGAAAAGCCTGCAGTAACGTTCTGCGGAACGGAATAATATACGGCACCCGAAGCAAGGTCGGTAACCGAAAAATGAGTAGTTGCCGTGTCCATTTCGAAACGGACACTGCCGTTTTCCAGTACAACGGTTTCGCCCTTTGCGGATGACAAATCATCGTCGCTCATCATTTGTGAGGACGGATATTTACTGTGGTCAACCGTTTTGTCAGAACAACCCGCTATTGAGGAAACCAGCATAATGCCGGATACCAAAAATGCCAGGGCACGAACGTTTCGATTCATAGACAAACTCCTTTTTAATAGGTCCGGAACACCAGTTCCTGATACGCGTTATAGAAGAAAGTGAATACCTCCTGCAGAATGCTGATAAACAGCAGCAGGATGAATATAATAAGCAAAATTCCCACTAGGGACAATACTGCGGTAAGCACCGATTTTGAAAGTGAATAATCGTGCGTTACCATCATACCGAAGAAGATAAGTCCAAGCACCCATACCCAACAAATAGTATCGAATACGGTGTATATCATAACCTCCTCGGCGGTTACAAAGTGCGATATTAAAAACAGCGGAACGCTGAACCACAAATACGGTTTAAGCGCATAACAGGTAGCAATATAAATATCTTTCATACTGCCCTCGCCGTCCATAAGTGCGGTAAAGCACCAGTTGGAAATTATCCAAAGCATAAGCGGCAGAAGAATCATTATTACGTCGTATATCGCGTTCTGTTCTTCGGTCGCGGTTTGGGTAACCGTATATCCGGTAAACTGTGCGCGAATGGCATAAAACAGTGCAAACAAGACTAAAATCAGCGTTGCACCGCGTGCGCTGCCGCGTTTTTCGCGTTTTATATCCCAAAATCCGTCAAACGGATGGAACATTGTATAGTCGGCATATTTGTATTCCTTGTAAAGGGTGCTGCCAAACACCTTTTGCATACATTTAAGCTTCTTTATTCTTAATACGGCTAAAACTATAACCGCCGCTACCGCTAATAAAACCAGACAAACAATACCAAAATGGTCACGTATCCACTGGTCGCGCCACTGGGCGAACGCCTTGGAGTAAACCTTGTACTGTCTTATCGGCTTTACGCGCTCCATAGCTGCGCTATAGTCACCGTTCTGAATATCAATTTTCGCAAGACCGATTATTGCAAGCGTGTAGTTTGACGAGGTGTCGTAAACCTTTTGCCACATCTGTGCCGCAGCCTCATAATCGCCGCTGTCATAAAGCTTTAGTGCAGAAAGAATGTTCTGACCGAAGGCGGTAAGTTTAAAGCTGCATACGGCATTTTTAATGCGGTCGGTTACAAGCAGGCGGTCGCCCACCATCTGTATCGAGCTTGCGCTGTAAAACGTGCCTATCTGGGAGCCCGAGCCTCCGAACACAAACAACAGATATCCGTCGTTGCTATACACGTATATACGGCCGTTTTGTGAATCAAGCAGGTAGTAGTTTTGAATACTGTCCAGCGTGATATCGCAGAAATTGGGGTACACCTGATTTCCAAGCAGCGTGGTGTATGTAATATCACCGTATTCCGATTCGTTGTCCAAATCGGTAAGGACGTTATTACCCTGACTGTTGAGCTTGGCAACCGGTGAGGTTGTCGAAGAAGCGGCAACGGCATAAATAAAACCGCGCTCGTCTATCAACATTTTTGTATATTCAGTAGGAACAAACTGCTGCGTTTGTTTCTGCTGTTCTTTTGTGGTGAATTTTCTCCACATTAAGTCAAGAAAATCATACTCAACCGACGGTGCACCGAGGAAATTATGGAAATCTCCTTCTGCGCTGAGGCAGATAAGTCCCTGATTGATGCCGTCGGCAATTACGTAAAGTCTTCCGGCGCTGTCAACCGTGAGCGCGGTTGGGGTATAAATGTAATCATCCTCAAGTATCGCAATCTCAGGTTGGTCGAGAACATAGTCTAATTCAAGTGTTTCGCGGTTAAAAACAACTATTCTGCTGTTGGCAGAGTCGGCAACGTATACCTTTTCCGCATTTGCGAACACGCCCTGCGGGGTGGCGAAGGTGTCACCCTCGCCAAACGTTTCTATAGACTTTATAAGACGGTAGCTTGTATCGGTAACGACGATTCGGTTTTTGCCGGTATCGGCAAAATACAAACGGTCAATACCGTCATAATACACGTCGGACAGATCCGAAAATGCGCCTACGCCAATATCCTCACCCGTTACGGTCTTTTCTATAACGTAGGGTGACGGAATATTAAGCGGCTCATCATCTCTGTTGTACACATACGACTCATAGGGCATATCTATCGGGCTGTCGGTGGCGGCAGACGCCGTCATATCGAAAACCAACGCACAAAGCAAGGTGATTGTGAGTAACCACGGAATTATACGTTTTTTCACTGAAAACTCATCCTTTCGTCACAAACTAACCTTTAATCCTTCATACCCGACGTAGCCATTGTTTCTATAATTCGGCTCTGACACAATACGAAAATCAAAATCGGCACCGTCATCATTAGAACCGAAACCGCTGCGCCTACACCCGCACGGGCAATACCGCCGGCCAAAATTTGGCTTAAAGCATAGGGCAACGTTTTTAACTCTTCTTTATAGATAAATCTGGTTGTTCCTATGCCCCAAAGGTTTTGGAACGAAAGCAAAAACAGCGTAAGCCACGCAGATTTTACGTTAGGCATTACTATCTTCCAGAAGGTATACCACTGGTTTGCTCCGTCTATACGTGCCGCCTCAAGCAGCGGGTCGGGCAGCTGCTCCATAAACTGTTTCATAAGATAAAGTCCGATAGAGGCGCCAAAGGCAGGAACAATTAAAGCAAAATATGTATCTATCCACCCAAGTCCCGACATAACCAGATAGTTAGGTATTGCGGTTACCGTGCCGTTAAACATAAGCGAAAGCACGATTACCTTGAATATAACCTTACGTCCGGGGAACTTCTTTTTTGCAAGCGGGAACGCGCACATAGAAGAAATGATTACGTGTCCTACCGAGCCTACCACCGTTATAAACACCGTGTTAAAAAGGTAGCGGAAAAACGGAACCCAAGAATTTGAAAGCACGTTAAACATGTTGCGGAAGTTTTCAAATGTCGGGTTGTTGGGTATTAGTCGGGGCGGGAACACCCAAAGTTCATCCTGCGGTTTGAACGCATTTGATATGATAAGTGCAAGCGGTATAGCCATAAGGCAGCCGAACACAATCATAAACAGGAACAATCCTGCAGTTCCGAGACGCGAACGGTTTACTCGTGAACTGCGGTTGACGCTTCGCAGTGTTCTCATCATCATTCTCCCATCTTAGATAATAGTTTTTGAATTATTTCGTTTGAAACCATCATAATCAAAAACAGAATAGTAGCAATTGCCGAAGCATAGCCCATTTCAAAACGGGTGCTTCCGTAGTCCTGAAGCATATGAACAAGCGTATATAACGCATAGTTTGTGCTGGGGAAGCCGTAAATGGCGCTGATAACCTCGCCTATGCCGAAAGAGTTGGTTATCGACATAACAGCACCAAACATAAGCTGTGATTTCATACTGGGCAGGGTTATGTACCAAAGCTCCTGATAGCGGTTTTTTATTCCGTCAACCGCCGCCGCTTCGTAAAGGGTCTTGTCAACGTTTTTAAAACCGGCGATAAAGGAAAGGAAGCCTGCACCGAAGCTCATCCACAAGATTACTACTATGGCCGAGCCCATCATATAGGTGGAATCGGAGAGCCACTGAATAGGCTCATAGATTATGCCCATACTGAGCAATACACCGTTTAAAAATCCGTAGCTGTCGCCGCTGTAGATTATCTGCCAAATCATATATGCGCCGCCGCTTAATACAGGGGCGTATAACAAAAGCGTGAGCACAGCGCGCAACTTGTTACCGAACTCGTTAACGAGCCAAGCCATCATAAGACTTAAAAGAAAGCCAACGGGACCGGTAACTATCGCTAAAATCAGCGTATTCTTTAAAGCCAGAGGAAACAAACTGTCGTCCATTATAAGACGCACATAGTTTCTGATTCCTATGAAATGCGGCATCTGAATAACGTCGAAGCGCGTAAAGCTTAGAACCATCGAAATCACTACGGGTAAAACGGTAAATGCCACAAATATCAGAAGGTAGGGCAACATAAACAGATAGTCTTCGTGGTATTTCACCAGAGCAATCGGTTTTTTAACTTTTTTGTTCTTCATGATATACCCCCTTCTGTTATTCTAGCGGTAACTGATATTCTACACGTTTATTTTCAATTTCACGGTTTATATCAATGTTTGTATCGTTCATAATTTCGCGTACATCCTCGCTTTCGTAAACGATACTGCGGAAAGCGAAGTCGTAAAGGCGGGTTGTGTAGTAGCCACCCGGAACCTCGGGTCTTTCACGCAACCATTTTGCCTGAATTTCAAGATTTTCTTTAATATCTGCATCCCACTGAACGCTGCCCATAGACAGACGGTTTGCGGTGTTGTAACGTGCGGCAGAGCCGACTACGCTTTCAAGCAACGTGCCGTATGCCGACTGAACCGAACTAGAGAGCCACCATTTAAGGAAGGTCCAGCAAGCGTCGGGACTTTCGGTCTGAGAGAGAATGACCGAGCTGGTTACAATTCCTACAGCCGTATGGTCAACCTTTCCGTCTGCACCCTTGGTTCCCGGTACGGGCAACATTCCCCAAAGATTTTTAATTTCGGGGGCGAATATAGAAAGCTGGTTGTAGGATGTAAAGTCGGCTATTGCAACCGGAAGCTCGCCCGAGCGGAAACGGTTTGCAAAGTCGTATGCAAGGCTAAGGCCGTACTGCGTATAGAGCATTGAATAGTCCTTCATAGCCTCAATGGCAGAATTGCTGTCAAGTGCCGCAAACATTCCCTTTTCATCGTAAAGGTCGCCGCCTTTTTGATAAAGGAACATAAGATAGGCGTTTATGCTGGGAAGCACGCCAAACGAAAGCGAGCTGTTTTGAAGTTCGGGCAGTACCTTGCTTAAGATACTGTCCCACGTAGACAGGTCATCTACCGTTATTCCAAGCTCTTCTATAACGTCGGTACGATAGAAAAGCATAGGATACGTGAGGGTTTCGGGCAATGCCCAAAGGCCTCCGTCAAAACGGAACGGCTCAAGTGACGAAGGATAGAAGTTTTCGCAGAATTCATCAACGTCACTAAACTGTTTTAAATCTAAAAGTCCGCCGCGCAGAGCCATATTTACCGGTTCGGTCTGGGCAAGTCCCAGCGAAACGTCCGGTCCTATGCCTGCCAGTATAGCGGGCAGCAGAGTTCCCTCGGATACCAACTGCAGGTCTACGCCTATGTTGAGTTCGGGGGTAAACTTACTGTTTACAAGCTGCTTTAATATCTGCGCCTGGTCACGTCCGGATGTCATCCAAACGGTGATATTTTCACGCTGTCCGTCGTCAAGCTGACCTATCGATGCATAATCTGTGCTGAAAGACGCCAAGAACTGTTTGAAATAGTGCGAAAGCATACGGAACATTCCCGCTTCGCCACGTCCAAGCTCAGTTCCCGGTACGTCTATACGGATATAGTCAACCTCAAGCGGCTGTCCCATAGCGTTGTTTATCCACGTACCGAACGACGAAACGTTGTCTTTATAGTTGCTGAGACGTTTTGCTATGGTGTCGGTGTCATCGGTCATCTGCTCAAGCTGGTCATAAAGACGCTTAATGTCAGATGTATTCTGACTTCCGCCTGCGTTTCGCTCGTGAATCTTCTTTTCAAGTTCTTTGAGCTTATCCATTACCTCGCCCATTTGTTCAATGGCGTCGGGAATAAGGGCGTCCAGTTTATAGTCGCGGTACATATCGGGGCTGGCACCCGTAACAACAACTATCTTGCGGTATATGGTATTAAGTTCTTCAAGGCACTCTCTCGCCAGAGAAAGTATCTGGGCGTTACTGCCCAGAACAACACGCATACGTATTGTGTGCTTTCCGGGAGAAAGGTAGAAAAGATAAGGCTCGCCCTTTTCGTCCGACAGATAGGATAGCTGCCATGCGCTGTCGTAAGCGAAAGCAAGGTCGGCCGCTTCTGCAAAGGGCAGCTTGCCGTCTATGGTCATTTCGCGCACGCTTACGTCGCCCGATTTTAAGGATTGTTTATAGTGAAGTCCTATCTGGCAAAGTCCGCCTTCGGCCACCTCAACGTCCCATTCTATCCACTGGCCTACGTTTTTCCACTGGTTTGAGCCGATGGTGTTATAAATTATGCAGGCGTGGTCGTAAGGCTGAGTAGTCGGCGACGAACGGTCGGCCTGCGGGTACATCGTCTGGTCGGATTTGCGGTTTGCAGCCTCGCCCTCGATTAAAAGCACGTCGTCTTCGGTCAGCTCTTTATAGCCCTTTTTCTCATATTCGGCTTTTTTGTCTGCGTATGACGGCGCATCGGTCTTGGGTTCAAACTTAATGCTGCCGATAACCATATCTCCGCGTCCGCCGGCAAAGGTTAGGGTATGCTCGCCCGCCGTTAGATAGAAATAAAGTGCGGTGCCGAAAAATCCGCTATCGTCGCATACCGCTTTTTCGGTCCACGCCGGAGTCTCGGTCTGGAAGGGCATAATCTGGTTGCCGTGTATATCATAAACCGGCTCGTCATTTTCGTTGCCCCAAACGCGCTCAAACGATAGTCCGGCCGCTTCCTCAAACGGCAAAGCTCCGTCTATGAGTATGTCGCGGCGCATAGTGCTTCCGTCACCCGTTAACGGATAATATTTGACCGAAATCGAATAAAGGCCGTCGGCAGGAACGGTTATGCCCCAATTTACCGTGTCGGTAGATTTGTTTACGAGCGAATCTCCCTTTGCGCCTTCAAAATCGGTGTTGATTTTTCCGTCGGTACGGCTGTCAGCACGATAATTGATAATATCAACCGAAAAGCCTTTGTTTGCAGCATTCTGCTCGGCATATTTTTGATAATAAGCTTCATAATCACCGGTTTTTACTGCTACAACGCTCTCAGCCTCGGGCTGTTCGCCGGCAGAGGGCTCTGCCGACACAAAACATACGTTAGACGCTGTAATCAGCATCAAAGCAGCAAGCAGGGCGGCTATACCCCTTTTTCCGATTATGCCATTCATGCAAAAGTCCTCCTGTCGGTTGATGTTTGGTTTGCTTAATTACTCTACTAAGTAAATTCCTATGTTCTCATAGTCAACCTTGGCTATGAAGTTTGTAACCTCTTCGCGTGTGCCCGATACTATGACGGTATCTGTCCACAGGTCGGTTACGGTATATCTCGCCTTGCAAAGTCCCATATCCTTAAACGGAATTTCGACCTTCCACTCGGCTGCGGTCTCGTCCTTTACACGGTTAGGAACGATTATAATACCGTGGCCCTTAGCAAAGCGGGCGTATGCCTGCAGCGTTTCGGGACCGCAAAGCGGCACGCTGCAAATATTGCTGTTTCTGTTCTTTTCAGCGTAGAAATTGAATATTTCAGGATAGGTGAGTCTTATGCGCAACATTTTCTTGAAATCTTCAAAAAAGCTTCGGTTAGGCTCATTCTCAAGAGCACTCCAGTCAAGCGGGTTGTGATATATAAGACTTGGATGTGTTTTAGGATTGTTCCATTCTTCACCTGTCATCCAAAGCGGAATAAACGGTGCGAATATTGCCTGATAACCTGCAAACAGGCGGTTTCCACAAACGTTGTACTTCGGATAATC
>JAZUOJ010000103.1:0-3420 GCA_045604625.1 Acutalibacteraceae bacterium
GGGTATGGCGGTGTTTGTTCCGCTTACCGCACCGGGAGATACTGTGCTTGTGCGCATTGTAAAGGTTAAAAAGACCTATGCGTACGGCAAGATGCTTAAAATTTTAAAGCCCTCACAAAACCGCATATCCCCCGATTGCGGTTGCTTTTCTACCTGCGGCGGATGTGTTTTCCGTCATATAAATTATGAAACCGAGCTTAAAATCAAATCGGGTATCGTGTGTGATGCACTTTCCCGTATCGGCGGTATAAACCTGCCGCTGTCACCTATTTTAAGTGACTCGCCCGATGGATACCGCAACAAAGCACAGTACCCCGTAAACGCCGACGGGAAAACCGGCTTTTTTGCCGCCAGAAGTCACCGCATTGTACCTGTTGATAAATGTGCATTGCAACCCGGCGAGTTTACAACCGTCGCCCGCATAGTAGAGCTTTGGATAAAGCAGTACTCAATCAGCGTATATAATGAGCAAAGCGGAAAAGGTCTTCTGCGCCATCTTTATATTCGTTCCTCTGCGTCGGGTGATATAATGGTTACCCTGGTAATAAACGGGGTAGCGCTTCCAAACAGTTCTCCGCTTATTGAGGTGTTAAAATCGGCACTTGGAGAGCGTTTTAAAACGCTGGTTATAAACATAAACCGCGAGAAGACCAACGTAATACTGGGAAATGACTGTAAAACGCTTTACGGTGACGGTTATATTATAGACGAGCTTTTAGGGGTAAAGCTTCGCGTGTCGCCCCTTTCTTTCAGCCAGGTAAATCACAATATGGCCGAAAAGTTGTATAAAACCGCCGCCGACTATGCTATGCTCGACGGTAAGACGGTAATCGACCTTTATTGCGGCACCGGTGCCATAGGCCTTACAATGGCACACCGTGCAAAGAGTGTTATAGGTGTTGAGATAGTACCGCAGGCGGTCGAGGACGCGAACTTTAACGCGGACCTTAACAAAATAGAAAATACCCGCTTTATATGCGACGATGCTGCCGGTGCGGCAAAGAAACTGCGTGACGAGGGCGTAACCGCCGACGTTGTGATAGTTGACCCGCCGCGCAAGGGCTGCACAGCAGAGCTGCTTGAGGTTATAGCAAATAATTTCTGCCCCGAACGCGTGGTGTATGTGTCTTGTGACCCTGCAACCCTGGCACGCGACCTTAAAGAGCTGTGTGCTATGGGCTACGCTGTGAAATCGGTCACACCCGCCGACCTTTTCCCGCGTACAAGCCACGTTGAAACGGTCGTATTACTGGAAAAAAATTAAAATTCTGTTTACATATTCTAATTTTTGGTATATTATAATACTAACAGAGGGAGTAGTCTCACAATCGTGTGATGTTACCAACAGACGCGAATAGCATTAACTATTCTGGTGCATCTTAAAGACAAGACTCGTTGAAGAATAAAATTCTTTGACGTCTTGTCTTTTTTTATTCTTCTAAATATTAAACGGAGGAAGAAAATGTTTTATAAGAAAAGTATAAGTGAAACACTCATAGAGGTTGGCTCTTCGGCCGACGGTATAACCACCGACCGAGTGCGTGAAAACCGCGAAAAGTACGGTGAAAACAAACTGAAGGATAAGAAAAATGACGGTCCCGTTATTATTTTTTTAAAACAGTTCCGTGACCTGCTCGTAATAATTCTTATTATCGCTGCCGTTATATCGGGACTCAGCGGTCAGTTTGAAAGCACGCTTGTAATTACCGCCGTAATTGTCATAAATGCAATTCTCGGTACGGTACAAACGGTAAAGGCACAAAAATCACTCGATAGCCTTAAAAAACTTTCGGTGCCCAAGGTAAAGGTAATGCGCGATGGTGTATTAGTGGAAATTCCGTCTACCGAGCTTTGCGTCGGTGATGTGGTATCGGTCGAAGCCGGAGATATTATAAGCGGCGACGGCAGAATAATTTCCTGTTCTTCGCTTCAGGTCAACGAAAGTGCTCTCACGGGTGAGGTTGAAAGCGTCGATAAGTTTTTGGACGTTATAGATGAAGACTGCGGTATAGGCGACCGAAAGAATATGGTCTTTTCGGGAAGTCTGGTCACAAACGGTACGGGACGCTATGTCGTAACCGCCGTCGGAATGCAGACCGAAATCGGTAAAATTGCCACCCTTTTAAACGATGCCAAGGAGCGCAAGACCCCGCTTCAAAAAAGCCTTGACGATTTCAGCAGCAAGCTGTCAATAGGCATTGTAGCCATTTCTCTTGTTGTGCTGCTACTTAATATTTTCCTTATGGATAAGCCGGTAATTGATGCGCTGATGATAGCGGTGGCTCTTGCCGTTGCGGCAATACCCGAGGCACTCAGCTCTATCGTTACCATAGTGCTCTCTATGAGTACGCAAAAGATGGTAAAGGAAAACGCCATAATCAAAAACCTGAATTCGGTTGAAAGTCTTGGTTGCGTGTCGGTAATTTGCAGCGATAAAACCGGAACCCTTACACAAAATAAAATGACACCGCAAACGGTATATTTTTATGATTCGCTTATGGATATTTCGGGGCTCGACAGCCGCATCCATTCGCACGAGGTGCTATTAAAATCCTGTCTGCTTTGTAACAATGCGGTTATAACGGGAGACCAGCGTATAGGCGACCCGACCGAGCTTGCGCTTATAGATTTAGTAAACGAATACACAAAAGAGGATGCCCATTTCAAAAATACAGCCGTTCGCCGAGCCGAGTTACCGTTTGACTCTGACCGCAAGCTGATGAGTATTGCCTCGCTTTCGCATATATACACCAAAGGCGCGCCCGACGTAATTTTGGGCAGATGTACCCATATTCTTTTGGACGGCAAGGAAGTTCCCATAACCGACGAGCACAAAAATGCTATTGAAGCCCAAAACAGCCGCTACGCAGAAAACGGTCTGCGCGTACTGGGCTTTGCATATAAGGACTTTAAAGGCGACACCTTAACCTTCGAAGACGAGCAGGAACTTACCTTTGTGGCTCTTGTTTCACTAATGGACCCGCCGCGTGCCGAGAGCCGCGATGCGGTAGAAAAATGTAAAATAGCGGGCATTAAGCCTATTATGATAACGGGTGACCACGTCGTAACCGCCCGCAGTATAGCCAAAAAAATCGGCATATTCGAGGATGGTGACCTTTGTATCGAGGGTAAAAAACTCGACACAATGACCGATAGCGAGCTTGACGAGCTGCTGCCTAAAATCAGCGTCTACGCCCGCGTCGCGCCCGAGCATAAAATTCGTATAGTAAATGCCTGGCAGCGTAGGGGAGATATCGTTGCAATGACCGGTGACGGTGTAAACGATGCACCCGCCCTAAAGCAGAGCGATATCGGCGTTGCAATGGGCATCACCGGTACCGAGGTTCCAAAGGATGCCGCCGGTATGATACTGACGGACGACAACTTTTCAACCATTGTAAAGGCGGTAATCACCGGTAG
>JAZUOJ010000104.1:0-7604 GCA_045604625.1 Acutalibacteraceae bacterium
TAATATTATTCCTACCTGGGTTGAGGTCAACCGTAGCGGAACACATCCGCAATATACTATTTTTGCACTTCAAAATCAAAATGACGGCAGCGAAAAGTATAGCTTCTCCGAAACCGTAGCAGCTCAGGCCGCCGCTTCATACCAAAGAACCAAGCAGCAGACCGAAAGCGGGCTTTTGGCTTGCCAGAGTTTTTTAAACGAAAACACGGTTTACTGTGCTGCCTCGGTCACAGAATAAATGTTGTTGACAGACCGATATAATTATCGTACAATAAACATATAGATCATTGAATAACGTTTTAAGGTGGATTGTGATGAACAAGAAATATGAGATCCCCGCGGCAAATATTTTTATGATAAAGTTTGAAAGTGATATTTCTCAAAGCGTCGTAGAAAGTAACGACCGTGACATTACCACTACCCCACCTGACGGTGTGTTTGATATCATTGTTTAAACCCAAATAAAAAACACCCTGCGAAATACGCAGGGTGTTTTATTTTTATGAATTATTCAGCGTCTGCAGTTTCTTCTGCGGGTGCAGCTTCCTCAACGGGAGCCTCTACAGCCTCTTCAGTTACTACAGCTTCCTCTACGGGAGCCTGCTCCTCTTCAGGGAGAAGTGCGCGAATAGAAAGGCTTACGCGCTTTTTCTCGGTGTCGATGCTAATAATCTTAGCCTCAACCTCCTGACCGATTGTAAGCTCATCCTGGGGCTTTGCAACGTGCTTGTTTGCAATCTGAGAAATGTGGATAAGACCGTCAATTCCCGGAATAATGCGTGCGAAAGCACCGTAAGCGGTCATGCTAACAATGGTAACGTTTACAACAGAACCTTCTTCATAGTTCTGGGTAAGGATTGTCCAGGGGTTCTCATCAGCCTTTTTGTATCCGAGAGAAATCTTTTTCTTTTCGGTGTCTAAGGCCTTGATATAAACCTCGATTTCATCGCCAACCGAAACAACCTCGGACGGATGCTTAATGCGCTGCCAGGAAAGCTCAGAAATGTGAACCATTCCGTCAACACCGCCGATATCAACGAATGCGCCGTATCCGGTAAGTGACTTAACAACACCGGTGAATCTGTCGCCTTCGGAAATAGTTTCCCAAAGCTTTGCTACCTGTTCCTTGCGCTGCTCACGAAGAACGCTGCGAATAGAACCAACAGCTCTGCGGCCGCGGCCGATTTCGATAATGCGGAAGGAAACCTCTGTTCCCTTAAGCTCATCAAGCGAATCACCGCGGTTAGCGGTTGCCTGAGAAGCAGGAATAAATATACGTGCACCGTCAGCAGATGCCATAACGCCGCCCTTTATAACGTCGGTAACGGTTCCGGTAATGATTTCGCCGGATTCCTTAGCATCTACGATCTTGTCCCAACCGGCAATAGCATCGTAACGACGCTTCGAAAGCATTGCGGTTCCTTCCTGATCGTTGGTACGCATAATGATAAGATCTAATACATCGCCAACCTTAACGGCGGTGGTAAGATCAAGGCTTGAGTCGTATGAATATTCATCTGCCGGTATGTATCCGGTAAGACCTCTGCCGATGTCGACAAGGATCTCGGTCGGCTTAACCGCCAGAACTTCACCCTTAACTTTTTGATCGGAATTAAGGCTGTTTAAGGATTCCTCAAATGCCTCCTCGTCCGTCATTTCATCAAAACTCTTGCGAACAGCTTCTTTTTCCTCGGCCTGCTCAACCGGTTGTAAAATTTCTTCCATGGTTGTAATAACCTCCTTTATAATGCCGGCGGGTGTCGAAGCACCTGCCACAACCCCAATACTTTGGGCGGATACAAGCTTACTGCAGTCAAGGTCTTTACCCGTTTCGGCAAAGACTGTATTACTGCAATACTTACTGCAAACGTCGAACAACTTTGCGGTGTTGGAACTATGTTTTCCACCAACCACGACCATAGCGTCGCATTTTGCGGCAAGCAAAGCCGCCTCCTCCTGCCGTGCAGAAGTTGCACTACATATTGTATCAAAAATCGAAACATTTGTATAGACTTTTTTTAATATTTTTTTGCATTTTTCAAAAATTTCTTTATTAAATGTCGTTTGAGATACAACAATTAGTTGATTTTCTTGCAGTTTTGGGTTGTTATTTATCAAATCTTGAAGCTGTTGTTCATCAGAAAAGACAAAACACTCCGTATTGCAGTGACCGATAATGCCAAGAACCTCTTGATGGTTTGGGTCACCTGCAATAAGAACTATTCCCTCCGCCGAGGACACTATTTTATGAATTTTGGCCACGAACGGGCAGGTAGCGTCGGCTATTTCAATACCCAAAGACCTTGCAGCGTTATATACATCCTCTGCAACGCCGTGTGAACGAATGACCAGTGTTTCGTCGGGGCCGACTTCACTTGGAGAACCTACAACCCTGGCTCCCCTCTCGCGCAGGCTGTCAACCAGCTGGCGGTTGTGTATTATCTCGCCGAGCGTGCAAACCTTTTTACCGTCTGCCAAAAGTTTTTCAACCATATTAACAGCGCGGTCAACGCCAAAGCAAAATCCTGCAGTTTTAGCAAGTGATATTATCAAAATTTCAACTCCCACAATTCCTTGATAGTTTTATGAAGTTTTTCCGAAACCTTTGCGATATTTTCTTTTGTCGGTTTACCCTCGCAAATGTCAGTATTTTTTATAACCTCACCAATGCGTACCGTAACACGCCTTAAGGGATGAGTGCCTTTTTCTTTATAAATAGCTATGGGAAGGATATCGGCGCCGGTCTTCATTGCAATAAAGGAAATACCCGATTTTACTTCTCGCGGTGGTTTGCAATCGCGGTAACGTGTGCCCTCAGGAAAAACGCCAAGCACCTCACCCTTTTCAATAAGAGAGCAAGAATGTCTGATAGCGGCAATGTCCCTTCCGCCACGGTCAACCGGGAACGCTCCCATAGCTCTGAATATCATACCAAGCGGCTTAAAACCGAAAAGCTCCTTTTTTGCCATAAAGCATATTTGCCTTGGTGATATTGCTATTAAAAGCGGTATATCAAGCATAGAAGTATGGTTACAGCAAAGTAAAAACGCGCCATCTTCCGGAATGTTTTCCGCGCCTACGACATTTGCTCTAAACATAAACTTAACGACAATGCGCACAACCGCACGCACAATTTTGTAAAAGCGTGTCATTATTTTACCTCTAAAGCTTCCTTAATTATTGATTTAATAAGCTCGACCGATTGTTCAAAAGTATTACCGGTGGTATCGGCATAAACCGAATCCTCTGCCGGTTTAAGCGGTGCAACGGGACGGTGCGAGTCGTTATAGTCACGCTCTTTTATGTCCGCAAGCACGTCTTCGTACTTGACGTCCATACCCTTAAGTATAAGTTCGTCGTAGCGGCGCATTGCTCTATCCTCGGGCGATGCGGTAAGAAAAATCTTAACATTAGCGTCGGGCAGTACAACAGTACCGATATCTCTGCCGTCCATTATAACATTATTTTGTTTCGCAAGTTTACGCTGTGTATCAAGCAAATATGCACGAACTGCGGGAATTGCAGAGGTTGAAGAAGCCATCATCGATACCTCGGGCGTGCGGATTTTATCGGTGACGTCAACACCGTCAAGCATCATACGCTGCTCGCCGTTTAGAAAAACAATGCTAACCTCGGTAGTTTTTAGAAGTTCTTCCACCTTTTCTTTGTCATCAGCAGTAAGTCCGTTTGCCAAAACCTTAACAGCAACGGTGCGATAAAGCGCTCCGGTATCTACATAAATATAGCCCATTTCTCCTGCTACTTTTCTTGCAATGCTGCTTTTTCCTGCACCTGCAGGTCCGTCAATTGCCACATTTACCATTTTTACTTCCCCCTAAATACTGTTGCCGGCAACATAGCCGGTAGAAAATGCTATTTGGAGATTAAAGCCGCCCGTACAGGCGTCCAAATCGAGTATTTCACCCGCAAAATAAAGCCCATCAATCAATTTTGACTGCATTGTTTTGGGGTCAACCTCTTTAAGTGAAATTCCGCCTGCGGTTATTACAGCCTCACTAAACGGTCGTAACTGTACAGCGGTTAAAGTCAAATTCTTTAAAAGTGATACAAGCGCTGTTCTTTGCTCTTTAGAAATCTGATTTACCTTTACGTTTGGTGTAATACCGGAAAGTGAAACTATAACCGGTACAAGCTTTCTGGGCAAAAGCAAATCAAGGCTGTTTTGAAAATCCTTGTTTGAGTTTTGAGAAAAATCACGTAAAACGCGGTTATCAAGCTCGTCAAAGCTAAGCGCGGGCTTTAAATCTATCGAAATTTTATATTTTTTATCGGGTAGGTCCCGCATTTTGGCCGAAGCGGATAAAATTACCGGACCGGATACGCCGTAGTGTGTAAACAAAAGCTCACCAAAATCGGAGAAGATGGGCTTTTTTTCGCCATCACACCAAATTTTAACGCTTACATTTTTAAGACTCAGCCCCTGTAAACGGGTGCAAAAGCCCTCATGGCACTCGACACCTACAAGCGAAGGGCGCAGGGACGAAACGGTATGTCCAAGCTTTTTCGCCATTTTATATCCGTCACCCGTAGAGCCGGTAACCGGGTATGAAAGACCGCCTGTGGCTAAAATGACGCCATCACATTCGATTTTCTCATTTTCCTCGGTTTTAACACCGCAAACCCTGCCATCCGTAACCAAAATTTCTGCCGCGCTTGCAGTAACAATTTCTGCGTTTTCCCTTGCAAAGGACACAAGCGCGTCAACAATATCTACGGACTTGTCCGACACGGGAAAAACACGGTTTCCGCGCTCGGTCTTTAGCGGAACTCCCCTGCCTTCAAAAAAGTCTTTAGTATCCAATGCAGAAAATTCCGAAAAAGCGCTGTATAAAAATTTTCCGTTTTTATTAACCGACCTAATCAGTCCGGAAACATCGGTGTCATTAGTAACGTTACAACGTCCCTTGCCGGTTATCATAACCTTTCTGGCGGGACGTGCGTTTTTTTCAAGCACCGTAACCTTATTACCGTTTTGTCCGGCAACGCCCGCAGCCATAAGTCCTGCCGCACCGCCGCCTATTACAACAATTCTCTTACTCATTTTTCACCGTTTGTTTTTAATTAAACTCGACACCCTTGAATGAAGCCTGAAAATGTACCATTGCGACACACGAAATATTGCTAAATCGTATATAAGGAAAACGACATTTGCAAATGCCCACAAAGCATAAACGCCGTATGCTGCTACACCCTCAAGTCCTGTGCTGATGCCGAACAGCTTCATAAATACAACGTAAACCAAAACAACAGAGGCATTAAACACCAGTAATTTTACGATATATTTTAAAGCCGTCAAAGATATTTTTTCAATAAGCGCTTTTATTATCGGATAGCAGCCAAAAAGGCAGACATATAACAGTGCCGCCTCGGGTTCAGCCGTCAGCAAAACAATGAAAGAAGATGCAAAGAAAGAGAAAAACGCCCACTTGACACCTATTTCAACAACTGCCACCATAATAAACAGTCCCGCTAGTGCAGGGACAGAGTATGTAAGATACGGGAAGTATGATACAAGCATTGTGACACAGCACAACGCCGCTATTATAGCGCCGAAAGCAACATATCCCGTTTTCTTCATAAAATCACCTTTTCTAACAACAACGAATTAGGTCGCCGCCCATACACTCACAGCAGCAGTCGGCACAAATCAGTGAAGAACATACGTCACAACCATCACAGCTGCCGCCCATATTCTGTGAACTGCCGTAAGGATTCTGATAACCACCGCGTGTCTGACGCTGCATACGGTTAAATGCCTCGCGGTATTCGGGATTTGTGGGGTCCATTCGGCAGGCAGTCGCAAAATCGCTATAGGCCCCGTCAAACCATCCGCGTCTGTAAAGAACCGAACCGTTGAGAAAATACCATTCTGCGTTTCGGTTTGCGCTGGGAACGCCGTCAAGCAGTTCCTGCGCTTCTTCAAAACGTCCGGCTGCTATTAGATTACGAATATCGGGGAAAGAGGACGAGCCTGTGTAGCTCTGTCCGCCGCCGCTTTTTCTGCCCGTTTTACGCGAACTCATAATTTTATCGTACGCGTCATTAATTTCCTGCATCTTTTCGGATGCAAGGTCGGAAAGCGGATTGTCGGCATAGTTGTCGGGATGGTACTTTCTTGCAAGCTCCCTATATGCCTTTTTTATTTCATCCTCTGTTGCGCCTTTGCTAACGCCGAGAATTTCATACGGATCTCTCATTTTTCTGTACTCCTTTTAAAAGTGTCCTCTAATCCCATATAGATAATGTTACCGAGTATATTTTTATACTGACGAATGTTAATAAGCTCAAACGCTTTTATCGACTCGTTTATACACATATAAATGTTTTGCTTTGCGCGCTGCTTTGAGTCGTCATACACAGCCAGCGGATTAAATCTTCCTTTTTTTATATCATCGTCAAGATCGGAAACTGCATCGGTAAGATAAATAAACCTGCCAAGGCAATATCCAAGACGCATAAGTGCGCGACAATCATTTTCGTCGTCTGAACACATTGAAAATATTGTCGACAGCACCTTTGAAGTGGGGTCGGCTGCCGCATCCATATCGCCGCGGTTTTGCCTTTCCAGTACGCTTTGCGCGGTAATATATTCCTTTACCGCCTTTTCAACATTTGGAAAATCAGCCGCCGCTTTGCGGTGTGCACGACCATAAAACAAGGAAAGTACTTTATATGCTATGCGCTTTATACCCTTTTCGTCCGCCACGTTATCAAGCATATTGTAATAAACCATTATGACCGACGCGGCCGCAGGCATAGAAAGTTCCGTGTCGTTCCCCTTACAGTATGTGCATTTCTTTAGGGGATTACATACACATCTTCCCTTTTGGGTTGTGCCCACATTTTGTGAAAGCGACATATTAAGCAACGACAAAAACGTAAAATCATAACTGAGGGTAAAACGCGTTATAAAACCATATTTTTTGCCCATATATTTACAAAGCGAGCAATAAACGGCTTTGTACATTTCGAACTCCTTCATTCGAAGTTCGGGCTTATACGCTTTAATATAGCCTAACATTTTACACCGCCCTACAGTATATTCATTCCGTGCACAAAGTTTGCACTGCACAATAACCTTATGCATACGTTGATATTTTAACTTCTTTTACAATAGCATAAGTTAATAATGTGTAAATTTAAAGCAACGGCTTTAAGAACTGTCCAGTATATGATTCAGGACACTTTGCAACCTGCTCGGGTGTTCCGGTTGCTACGACCGTACCGCCGCGATCACCGCCCTCGGGGCCTAAATCAATAATATGGTCGGCCGACTTGATAACATCCAGATTATGCTCTATAACGAGTACCGTGTTACCTGCGTCAACCAATCTTTGTAAAACCTCAAGCAGTCGGTGAACGTCGGCTGTATGAAGACCCGTAGTAGGCTCATCAAGTATATAGATAGTCTTACCCGTGCCTCTGCGGGAAAGTTCGGTTGCCAGTTTAACACGCTGAGCCTCACCGCCCGAAAGCGTGGTAGCAGGCTGACCTATTTTAATGTAACCCAGTCCGACGTCAAAGAGGGTTTTTAGTTTTCTGTGAATTTTCGGTATATGCTCAAAGAAGTGCATACCCTCTTC
>JAZUOJ010000105.1:0-3342 GCA_045604625.1 Acutalibacteraceae bacterium
TCGTAAAGCGAAAGTCCCGGCATTACGGTGTCAAGGTCAACAAGGGCAACGGGCGCCTTGGTTTCGGGGTCAAGCAGAACGTTGTTAAGCTTGGTGTCGTTGTGTGTAACGCGAAGCGGCAATTCGCCGTTGTTAAGCATATTTATAAGTACCGAACAATCTTCCTCACGCGCTCTGGCAAAGGCAATTTCTTCGGCAACTTCATCGGCTCTGCCCGAAAGGTTTGCCGAAATAGCTGCCTCTAACTGGTCAAAACGCATTCTTGTGTTGTGGAAGCCCTCAATAACCTCGTAAAGGGTGTCGGCAGGGAAGTCGGCAAGCATCTGCTGGAATTTACCGAAAGCACGTCCTGCGTTATAAAAATCGCTGGGCTCTTCGGGGGATTGCAGGGTTATGGCGTTGTCGATGTATATAAGCATTCTCCAGTAATTGTCGCCGTCCTCCAAATACCAATCACCGTTTTTAAGCGGAATAGGCTGTAGGCAGTCGCGGTTAGGGTTTCCGCCCTCGGCAAGCACCTTTTCTTTTAAAAATGCGGTAACAGAAACAATATTGTTCATAAGTCCCTTAACGTTAGGGAAAACCTTATTGTTTATTCTTTGCAGGGTGTAAATGTTTCCGTTATCACAGAACAAACGGTATGTATCGTTAATATGTCCGCAACCGTACGGTTCACATTTTACAGGTGTACCCTCAATTTCAAACAACGGGGCAACATCAATTGCTTTATACATAATTATTCTCCTTCGTATTCAAAAAAGATTATAAAGGTCTTTCCGCTTAAGCCGGAAGAAACAGTTTTAAGGTCGGATTTGATTTTTATCTTGCTATTAGAGTTTACATCATTAATTGCGTTTTGTAAAGGATATTTTTCGGCAATCTTCGGTGCGTCGACACCGTTGGGGTCGTATCCAAGATAAAATTCGCAATAACTTCTTTCGTTTGAAATTGCCCTATTAAGGCAGCTTACTATAACCTTTTGCGCGGCAAGGGTGGTGGCGGGGTCATCGGTTATGTCGGGTAGGGTAATGTTTTCGCCTTGGATATAATTTTTTTGTGTTGCCGTGCATTTTGGTAATGAAATGTTATAGTTCGGGTCGGCATTCAAATTAAATTCATCGTTTGAAACGTAAGCAATATCGCGGTCCAAAGCGTGGGTTTTGTTAATAGAAGTATCGTTTAGGTTAAAATAGGTGTGAAGTGTTATGCTGCCCTTTTCATAGCCCTCAACGTGTACGTCGTCCCACGTGACGTCCAAATGATACCACGAATTATTGATTTTAATTAAATTCCACATGTGCGGTTGGTTATCTTTAGCATTCGTGCCGCATACCAGTGTGCAGGGAATACTCTTATAACTGCAAAGCAGCTGCATTGCACGTGAATAACCCTCGCACAGCGCAATACCGTTAACCAAAGCACCATAAGCGGTATAAATTTGGTTGCCCTGCGCTTCATTTTCGCTGTATATAACGTTATCGCATATCCAGTCGTGGAATATAAGCTCTGCCTCGTAGTCGGATATACCCGACGGAACAAGCGCGCAAATTTCGCTTACCTTTTTGTTTAAAGAGGCTTCCATCACGGTGCGCTCGTCCTTTGAGCAAAGATACGAAACCGAAGAGCCGCTGCCCTTGTCCTCCATTGCGATGCTCCAGGTGGTAACCGAGTCTATGGTGCTTTCACGCTTCATATAGGCGTATGGCATCCAAAAATATTCGGGATGGTCGTTTCTTACCGCCTTATAAGCTAACGATATGTCCTTGTTTGTGGTGGCGCCAAGCTCTATCATTCCTACCGTCATATCGCGTACGGCTGTGTTGATTATACCGTAAAGACGTTGTTGCTCGGCGGTTAGCTGTTCGTAAAAATAATATGTAGCGTTTCCTGTCGGCGCGCTCGGCGGAGCCGGTGTAGAGGTAACCGTGCTGACCGAAGACGTGCTGGAAGGCGGTGCGGACGAAACACTGCTGGTTTCGGTTATTACACTCGTTTTAGAGGAGGTGGCCGTGACAGCGGATGAGCTTTGCGGGTGAGGCTTATCGGTCTTTGATGACGAATTCGGCACGCTTTGTGCGCTGCTTGACGTTTTTTTGTCCGAGCTGCTGTTTATCGCCGACGAGCTTTGAGGTTTGCTCTCTGTCTTTGATGAAGATGCATAAGAGCTGTCGGCCGAAGCGACGCTGGACGAAGTGACGTTTTGATTGCTCGAAGAGCTTTCGTCTTTTGAAGACGATTCACTGCTGTCGGTGTCCGAGGACGACTCTTCAATCGTGCCGATTATAGAAGTTGTATAATAATTTTTTTCGGAAGATATAACGGAACTGTCGGAAAAGTCCGAAAGGTTTGCGGTGCTTCTTTCGCATCCGCAAAGTAATATTAGTGTAAGCGCCGTAAAACAGCAAAATATTCTTTTCAAAAAATCACCCCGTAGTAATGGTAACGTTTCCACTCATATTACCGATAAGCTTGCCGAAGTTACAAAAATCCGCATAGGAAATATCGGTGTCGCAGAGGGACAAAATATAATTAAAGTCTTGTTTATCAAGTTTTCTCTCGAGCAGTGCCGACAAAACGGCGTGCGCAATAACGGCACGGTAATCTTGGTTTTGCGCCAGCTTTACGGCGCTACTGCCGAAAATTCTCGTACCGTCACGAAATTCCCATAAAAATTCCTTTTGTCCATTATAACCGTTTCCCGCGAAAAATACAATACCCCCAAGCCAACCAATTATATCTATTTCTGACTTTTTTTCATATTTTACCGTCCGTTTAAATTCCAGTCCGTACCCGTTTGCATCGGATATATTGTCGAAAAGCACCGCGGTAAGGTGATTATTTTCAAAATCAAAAATTAAAGCACAGTATTGATTTAGTTCATCGCATTCAAGCAAAACCGAAAAATCTTCCGGAACGTCACGGTACGGTACGTTTTCGAGTGACGAATCGGTCTCGGCGGCAGTATTTCCCAGCAGTAAAAACGCCATAAGGCAGTAAACAACAAAACAGCAAAAAGCCACAAACACTGCCGATAAATTTTTTGACACCTTTTTTCTCAAAAAAATCACCTCCGATAATTATTATTGACAGCGGTGACCTGTGACAAACATGGTTAGTTTTTAATTATTTTCTTGTATATAACAAATTGTTGTGTTACAATAATATCATAAATATATATTAGACTCTGAGGGAGTGTAAATAAAATGGAAAACACCGAAAAGAAAACGGTTTTAAGCTGTATTCAGCCGTCGGGACTGCTGACTCTCGGCAACTATCTCGGCGCTTTAAAAAATTGGCTTTCTATGCAGGACGAGTTTCAGTGTACATACGCGGTTGCCGACC
>JAZUOJ010000106.1:0-11000 GCA_045604625.1 Acutalibacteraceae bacterium
GCTCACAGAACGACATGGCTACGATCCGACTTACAGTTCGCACTTGATCCAAAAACAAGTGAATATTTCTTAATAGAGGTTAATCCGCGCGTTTCTCGTTCTTCTGCGCTGGCATCTAAGGCAAGCGGTTATCCTATCGCACGTGTTACCGCTAAGATTGCTGTAGGTATGTCTCTTGAAGAAATTTCAATTGCCAACACAACCGCTGCGTTTGAGCCGCGTCTTGATTACGTTGTGGCAAAGTTGCCCCGTTTCCCGTTTGATAAGTTTACAACCGTTCCTAATCTTCTCGGCACTCAGATGAAGGCTACCGGTGAGGTTATGGGTATCGGTTCTAATCTTGAGGAATGTTTGCTTAAGTCGGTGCGCTCGCTCGAAATCGGTGCATCACACTTCCACATTTCTAAGTTTGATACTTTCAGCGACGAAGAACTGCGCGAATATCTTAAAGAGTTTAAGGCGGATAACATCTTTGCAGTAACCGAGCTTATGCGTCGTGGTGCTACTATCGACGAGATTCACGAGATTACCAAGATTACTCCTTACTTCCTTGAAGCATTTATGAGAATTGTTGATATGGAGACAACCCTTAAAAATAATAAGGGCGATTTGGACGTTCTGCTTGCTGCAAAGAAAATGGGCTTTGGTGACCCAATTATTGCAAAGCTTTGGAATATTAGTGAGCTTGAGGTATTTGGGCTTAGAAAGCAGAACAATATGTTCCCGGTTTATAGAATGGTTGATACCTGTCACACCAATGCGTATATCCCTTATTTTTATTCTTCATATACCGGTGAAAACACATCCATTCTCAGCGATAAGAAAAAGATTGTTGTTTTAGGTGCTGGTCCTATACGCATAGGTCAGGGTGTAGAATTTGACTATTCTACCGTTCACGCCGTTACTACAATCAAAAATTCAGGTTATGAGGCAATTATTATTAACAACAACCCCGAAACCGTTTCTACCGATTACACCACGGCGGATAAGTTGTATTTTGAGCCGCTTACACCCGAAGATGTAATGAATATAATTGAATTTGAGAAGCCCGACGGCGTTATCGCTTCGCTCGGCGGTCAGTCCGCTATTAACCTTGCCGGGCCGCTTATGGCACGCGGTGTAAAAATAATCGGTACCGACTGCGCGGCTATTGAGCGTGCTGAAAACCGCGACAGTTTTGAAAAGGTGCTTCAAGAGCTTAACATACCGCAGCCGCAGGGCAAGGCTGTTACAAATATTGAAGACGGTGTTGCCGCCGCTACTAATATCGGTTATCCCGTACTTGTTCGTCCCAGCTTTGTTTTGGGCGGACGAGCTATGCAGATTGTTGCTAATGAAGAACAGTTACGTCATTATCTGAAGACTGCTGTTGAAATTGACGAGGACAAGCCGGTTCTTGTTGATAAATATATTCAGGGTAAGGAAGTTGAAATTGACGCCATTTGTGACGGTGTTGATGTATTCATCCCCGGAATTATGGAGCTTGTTGAGCGTACCGGTATACACAGCGGTGACTCGATAAGTGTTTATCCCACCTTCAGTATTTCTGATAAGGTTAAGGGAACAATTTTGCGTTATGCTAAAAAGTTAGGCCTTGGTATTGGCATTATCGGTCTTTTCAATATTCAGTTCATTGTTGACGATAATGATGACGTTTATATTATCGAGGTTAATCCGCGTTCTTCGCGTACCGTACCGTTCCTATCAAAGGCTACCGGATATTCTCTTGCGGATATTGCCACCGAGGTTATTATGGGCAGAACCCTTAAAGAGCAGGGAATATTCACCATTTATCCGAACGAGAAGAATCGCTGGTACGTAAAGGTGCCTGTTTTCTCCTTCAATAAGATTAGAGGACTTGACGCCTATCTGTCTCCCGAAATGAAGTCTACAGGTGAGGCTATCGGATACGATAACAAGCTTAACCGTGCTCTTTACAAGGCGCTTCAGGCATCGGGAATGCATTTACAGAACTACGGCACCGTATTTGCTACTATTGCCGATAAGGATAAGGAAGAGGCTTTACCGTTAATACGCCGATTCTATAATCTTGGATTTAATATTCAGGCGACCGAAGGAACGGCCAAATATCTTAAAGAGAACGGAATTCGCACACACGCCTTGGCAAAGATAAGTGACGGCAGTGACGAAATTCCCGAGGCTCTCCGTCAGGGACACATAGCCTATGTTATAAATACAAAGGACATTGGTGCCGACGGTCAGTTAAGCGATGGACATACAATTCGTCGGTGCGCTACAGAAAACAACGTAACCATCTTTACGGCTCTTGATACCGTAAAGGTACTGCTTGACGTTTTGGAGGAAACTACGCTTACTATTTCTACCATCGACGCTTAAGGAGTTTATGATGAAACAGGGAAAACTCACAATTAAAGAAAACGTGCCGCTTACCTCGAACGTATATAAAATGCGTCTAGCGGGTGACGTTTCTGCTATAACGGTACCTGGCCAGTTTATTAATATAAAGCTGGATGGGCTTTATCTGCGCAGACCTATTTCGGTATGCGACAGGGACGAAGGCTCTGTTACTATTATTTATAAGGTTGTCGGCCACGGTACCGAGATGATGAGTAAAATGCAGTCGGGTGAGCTTGACGTGCTTACAGGACTTGGAAACGGATATGACACTTCTGTTTCCGGCAAAAACCCCGTCCTTGTTGGCGGTGGTGTCGGTGTTCCGCCGCTATATATGCTGGCTCGTAAACTCATAGGCGAAGGAAAAAAGGTTTCTGTTGTGCTTGGCTTTAATACAAAAGACGAAATCTTTTACGAGGATGAGTTTAAAAAGCTTGGCGCAGACGTTTATGTAACAACGGTAGACGGTTCGTATGGAATTAAAGGCTTTGTTACCGACGCCTTGTGTGAAATAGACTATACATACGTCTATACCTGCGGCCCCGAGCCAATGCTTAAGGCACTTTATAAAACCATTACTACCTCGGGACAGTTTAGTTTTGAGGAAAGAATGGGTTGTGGCTTTGGCGCTTGTATGGGCTGCTCCTGCAAGACCATAACCGGTTATAAGCGTATATGTAAAGACGGTCCCGTTATGACAAAGGAGGAAATACTATGGGAAGATTAGGTGTAAATCTTTGCGGTATTGAACTTGATAATCCTATAATTCCTGCAAGCGGAACCTTCGGATACGGATATGAGTTTGCTGAGCTTTACGATATTAACATATTAGGCACTTTTTCGTTTAAGGGTACAACCAAAGACCCGCGTTTCGGAAATCCTACGGCACGCATCGCTGAGTGTACTGCCGGTATGATAAACGCTGTCGGACTGCAGAATCCGGGTGTTGAAAAGGTAATAAATGAGGAATTGCCGAAAATGTCAAAATGCTTTAATAAAAAGGTTATGGCCAATGTCAGCGGCTTTTCTATTGAAGATTATGCTTATACCTGTCAGCAGTTGGATGCCTGCCCTGAGGTTGGCTGGTTGGAGGTAAATGTAAGTTGCCCCAACGTACACGGCGGCGGTATGAGCTTCGGCACCTCAGCCGATGCGGCAGCAGAGGTTGTAAGGGCTGTTAAAAAAGTCACTAAAAAACCTGTAATTGTTAAGCTTTCTCCAAACGTTACCGACATTGTTGAAATTGCAAAAGCTTGTGAAAATGCCGGTGCTGACGGAATAAGCCTTATAAACACACTGCTTGGTATGAGAATCGACCTTCGCACAAAGAAACCGGTAATTGCCAACAAAATGGGTGGTTTTTCCGGTCCGGCAATTTTTCCGGTTGCCGTCAGAATGGTTTACCAGGTTGCTCACGCTGTTAATATCCCCGTTGTGGGAATGGGCGGAGTCAGCTCGGCAGAGGACGTTATTGAGATGATGCTTGCTGGTGCTACGGCGGTTGAAATTGGTGCCGCTAACCTTGTAGACCCGTTTATTTGTCGCGATATCATAAATGATTTACCGCAGGTTATGGACAAGTATGGCATAAAAGATTTAAAAAGTATAATTAAAGGAGCTTAAAAATGGGTAAAGACGTCATTGTCGCTTGCGATTTTTCAAGCGCAGAGCAGGTTTTTAATTTTCTTGATAAGTTTACAGATAAAAAACCTTTTGTAAAGATCGGTATGGAGCTTTTCTACGCCGAGGGACCGCAGATTGTTCGTGAAATTAAGAAAAGGGGACATAAAATCTTCCTCGATTTAAAGCTGCACGATATTCCTAACACGGTTAAAAAATCTATGGCCGTTTTATCAAACCTTGATGTTGACCTTTGTAATCTGCATGCCGGCGGTACCGTTCGTATGATGGAAGCTGCAATTGAGGGACTTACACGTCCTGACGGAACACGTCCGTTGCTTATTGCAGTAACACAGCTTACTTCAACAGACCAGGAGAGTATGGAAAACGATTTGCTTATAAACCGTCCCATTGATGAAGTTGTTATGCACTATGCTTCCTGTGCTAAAAAGGCAGGACTTGACGGTGTTGTTTGTTCACCGCTTGAGGCTGGCAAAGTACATGCTACTTGCGGAAATGAATTTTTAACCGTTACTCCGGGTGTTCGCTTTGCCGATGGCGATATAGGCGATCAAAAGCGCGTTATGACACCCGCTGAAGCTAAAAAAATCGGCTCCGACTACATCGTTGTAGGCAGACCGATTACTGCAGCCGAAGATCCGGTTGCGGCTTATCAGCGCTGTATAAACGAATTCGTTGATTAATAGGAGAAAATATAATGGAAAGCTACAAAAGAGAATTTATTCAGTTTTTAGAGAATGCCGGAGTTTTAAAGTTTGGAGATTTTACCGCAAAGAGTGGCAGAAAGATTCCTTATTTTATTAACGCTGGCGATATAAAGACCGGCGACCAGATTTCTAAGCTGGGAGAGTTTTATGCCAAGGCCTATTTTGGAAAGGTTGGCAACAAAAAAACTGTTCTCTACGGTCCTGCATACAAGGGAATCCCGATTGCAGTATCTGTTGCCGTTGCTCTTTCTAAAGAAGGACTTGATGTTCCTTTCTTCTTCAACCGAAAGGAAGAAAAAGACCACGGCGAGGGCGGCGTATTTGTTGGTTATAAGCCCAAAGCCGGAGAAGAAATTGTTATAGTCGAGGACGTTATTACCGCGGGCACCGCCATACGCGAGAGTATGTCTATTCTCTCGGGTCTTGAGGACACCAAGGTTGCAGCCACGTTCGTAATGGTTGACCGTAAGGAAAAAGGTCAGACCGATAAATCTGCTATGGCAGAGGTTGGGGAAGAATTTGGTTTTCCCGTATATTCGGTTGTCGATGTTTATGATATTATTGAGTATCTTGAAGAGGACGACAAAAACCGCGAAAACGTTGACCGCATAAAGAAGTATTTAGAGGTTAACGGTGCAAAAGCATAAGGTTTTGAGAAGATTCTAGGAAAGGAAGCGATATGTTATGAGAAGTCTTATCGACATTTTAGATTTGTCGGTATCTGAAATCGAGGAATTGATTTATACCGCTTGTGACATTATTGATAATCCTGTGAAGTACAGTGAAAAGTGCAGGGGAAAAAAGCTTGCTACGTTGTTTTTTGAGCCTTCAACCCGTACCCGTCTCAGCTTTGAGGCAGCAATGTATGAGCTTGGAGGTAATGTAATTGGTTTTTCAGAATCAAACAGCTCTTCTGCCGCAAAGGGCGAAAGTGTTGCAGATACCGCTAAAACCATAAGCTGTTATGCTGACATTATCGCTATGCGCCACCCGAAAGAGGGTGCACCCTTTGTTGCTTCGCTGAATGCTACTATACCTGTTATAAACGCGGGCGACGGCGGCCATAATCATCCAACTCAAACCCTGGCCGATCTGCTTACCATTTACCGCGAGAAGGGAAGATTCAGCGATTTAACGGTTGGTCTGTGCGGCGACTTGAAGTTTGGAAGAACTGTTCATTCGCTTATAAACGCCCTTTCACGTTATTCCGGAATTAAGTTTATACTTATTTCCCCCGAAGAATTAAAGCTGCCAAGCTACGTAAAAAAGGACGTTTTAGAAAAAAACAATATACCCTACGTTCAGACTACAAGCCTTGAAGAGGTAATGCCGCAGCTTGACATTCTTTATATGACAAGAGTTCAGCGTGAGCGCTTCTTCAACGAGGAAGATTATTTAAGACTTAAGGATAGCTACATTTTAGATTTAGCGAAACTTAAGAATGCAAAGAAAGATTTGTCTGTTATGCATCCGCTGCCCAGGGTTAATGAAATAAGCGTTGCGGTTGATAACGACCCGCGTGCGTGCTATTTCAAGCAGGTGCTTAATGGTAAATATATGCGTATGGCACTAATACTTAAGCTTTTAGGGGAGGTAGAATAAATGAATATCGACTCTATTGTTAACGGTATTGTTATTGACCATATTGCCGCAGGAAAGGGAATGGAGCTTTACAGTCTTTTGGGACTGGAAAGGATTGACTGTCCTGTTGCTATTATCAAAAGTGTACCCAGCAAAAAAATGGGTAAAAAGGATATTATTAAGGTAGACGGTCAGGTTTCGGTATCGGTTGATGTTATCGGATACGTTGACCCTGATGCTACCATTAATATAATTGAGGGCGGAGTTATCATTGAAAAGCGGACTTGCGGTTTGCCGAAAACGCTAAAGAACGTTATTAAATGTAAGAATCCGCGTTGTATAACCTCTGTTGAACAAGAATTAGACCATATTTTTAAACTGACCGATGTGGAACGCAAAGTATATCGTTGTATATATTGTGAAACCAAGGCAGGAAATTAGCAAAGGAGAATTATATTATGGCTACTTTTATTAACGAACCGTCACATACTTTTAACGAATATCTTTTGATACCCGGTTACTCTTCAAGCGAATGTGTGCCGGCCAACGTGTCTCTTAAGACTCCGCTTGTAAAATTTAAAAAAGGCGAAACTTCACAAATTACGATGAATATACCTATGGTTTCTGCAATTATGCAGTCTGTATCGGGTGACCGTTTGGCTGTTGCATTGGCTGTTGAGGGCGGTGTTTCGTTTATATACGGCTCTCAGTCGGTTGAGGATGAAGCTGCAATGGTTAAGCGTGCAAAGGGCTACAAAGCCGGCTTTGTAAAAAGTGATTCTAATTTAAGCCCCGAATCAACTCTTGCCGATGTTATCGAACTTAGCAAAAAGACCGGTCATTCTACTATTGCTATTACCGAGGACGGCACAGCAGACGGAAAACTGCTTGGTATTGTAACCGGCAGAGACTATCGTGTAAGCCGTATGTCACCCGAGCTTAAGGTAAGCGAGTTTATGACTCCCTTTGACAAGCTTGTTTGGGCAAAGGAGGGAACAACCCTTAAAGAGGCTAACGATATAATTTGGGATAACAAATTAAATTCACTTCCCATAGTTAGTGAAGACCAGAAGCTCTGCTATTTCGTTTTCCGCAAGGACTATGATATGCACAAACAAAATCCCAACGAATTACTCGATTCTTCAAAGAGATATGTTGTAGGTGCGGGTATTAACACACGCGACTATGCAGAGCGTGTTCCTGCGCTCGTTGAGGCAGGTGCAGACGTTCTGTGCATCGACTCTTCTGAAGGCTTTTCTGAATGGCAGAAGCTGACAATTGATTGGATACGTGAACACTATGGCGACAGCGTTAAGGTTGGTGCCGGAAATGTAGTTGATGCCGAGGGCTTCCGTTTCTTGGCTGAATGCGGTGCCGATTTTATTAAGGTTGGTATTGGTGGCGGGTCGATTTGTATCACTCGTGAGACAAAGGGTATCGGACGCGGCCAGGCAACGGCACTTATCGAGGTTTGCGCCGAGCGTGACCGCTATTTTGAGGAGTCCGGCATATACGTTCCCGTTTGCTCTGACGGAGGTATAGTTTACGACCACCACATCACATTGGCTCTTGCAATGGGTGCTGATTTTGTAATGCTTGGACGTTATTTTGCACGTTTTGATGAAAGCCCCACCAGTAAGGTTAGCATTGGTGGAACATATTATAAAGAATACTGGGGTGAAGGCTCTGCTCGTGCGAGAAACTGGCAGCGCTATGACCTTGGCGGCGATAAGAAGCTGTCCTTCGAGGAGGGCGTTGATTCTTATGTACCGTATGCCGGAAGCCTTAAGGATAACGTGGCTGTATCACTAAGCAAGGTTAAGTCTACAATGTGTAACTGTGGCGCGCTCAGTATCCCTGAGCTTCAAAGCAAGGCAAAACTGACGCTTGTCTCTGCTACCAGTATTGTAGAAGGCGGCGCTCACGACGTAATTCAAAAGGATAGTAACACCTCATTGAAATAAGTTTTTTACTGTTTTGCGCCTTGACACGCTTTTCATTTGATGATAAAATGAATACGCTGTTTTATGTTCTTTGTGACTGACGGATTTTTAGTGGAGCACCACGAAGGAACAAAGAATTTTTACCGGTTTTTAAACCGTTTAAGCCGACCGTCTGGGCGCACCCGATCCTTTACGGATAGAGTGCGCCCTTTTTGTTTTTAAGTTTGGAGGATAGCTATGAAAAAAGTTGGAATTGTTATGGGTAGCGATAGTGATTTACCCATTATAAAAAAGGCAACGGATATGCTTGCTTCGCTTGATATACCGTTTGAAGTTCACGTTTATTCAGCACATAGAACACCCGAAGAAGCACGAAATTTTGCGATTTTAGCAAAGCAAAACGGCTTTGGTGTTTTAATTGCTGCTGCAGGTATGGCTGCCCATTTGGCAGGCGCAATTGCCGCAAACACAACCCTGCCTGTTATAGGTATTCCTTGCAAATCTTCAAATCTTGACGGTATGGATGCTCTGCTTTCCACCGTACAAATGCCTACCGGAATTCCGGTAGCAACCGTTGCCATAAACGGTGGTGGAAACGCTGCTCTGTTGGCAGCGCAAATTTTGGCACTGAGTGATGATACTTTGGCTGCAAAGCTCGATGAAAAGAGAAAACTTGACGCCGAAGCCGTTCTTTTAAAGGACGCAAAAATATCAGCAGAATTTTAATCAGTCTTCTTTTTAGAACGGAGGTATATTAATGGGAGGATTTTTCGGCGCTGTTTGCAAAGGTGATGCCGTAAGCGACGTCTTTTTCGGTACTGACTATCATTCGCATCTCGGCACTCGACGTGCAGGCGTTGCCGTATATGATAGTGAGGTTGGCCTTCAGCGTGAGATTCACAATATCCAAAACTCGCCTTTCAGAACCAAATTTGAGGATATTTTTGATGAAATGAAGGGCACCGCAGCTATTGGTTGCATCAGCGATTTTGATCCGCAACCTTTGCTTATAAGGTCTTATAGAGGTACATATGCAATATGCTTTATAGGTTTTATATCCAATGCGAAGGAGCTTATAGGCAAATATCTTGCTGATGGCGGTCATTTTAATTCAATGACCGGAGGAAATATCAACTGTACCGAACTTGTTGCTGCTCTTATCAGCCAAAAGCACGAATTTGTTGACGGTATTAAGTTTGCACAGGAGGTTATTGAGGGAACCGCCAGTATTCTAATTCTTAAAGACAACGGAAAAATTATTGCTGCCCGAGATAAACTGGGTCGCTTGCCTATAAAAATTGGCAGACGTGATGACGCTATGTGCGTGTCTTTTGAGTCGTTTGCTTACAAAAAGCTTGGGTTTTCCGACGAAAAAGAACTGGGCCCCGGCGAAATCGTTGAAATAACTGCCGATACGCTTAAGCAGCTTTCGCCTCCCGGTAAAAAAATGCGTATATGCTCGTTCTTGTGGAGCTATTACGGTTATCCCACCTCTACATATGAAGGTGTTAACGTTGAGTTAATGCGTTACCGTAACGGCGAAATTATGGCAAAGAATGATAAAGAATTTAACGATAACACAAACATTGATTATGTTGTAGGCGTTCCGGATTCCGGAACACCTCACGCGATTGGATATGCAAACCAAAGCAGAATACCTTTTTCGCGTGCATTTATTAAATATACGCCTACCTGGTCGCGCAGCTTCACACCACAGAAGCAGAGCGAGCGTAAAAAGGTAGCCAAAATGAAGCAAATCCCTGTTGATGAACTCATAACTGATAAGGACCTTCTGTTTGTTGATGATTCAATCGTAAGGGGAACACAGCTTAAGGAAACGGTTGATTTTCTTTATGACAACGGCGCAAAGTCCGTGCATATGCGCTCGGCTTGTCCGCCCATAATGTTTGGCTGTAAATATCTTAATTTTTCACGCGCTACCGGCGATATGGACCTAATTGCCCGACGCACTATTATGGAGCTCGAGGGTGAAGAGGGTGAAAAATATATCGACGAATATAGCGATTCAAAAACAGAACGCGGCAAAAAACTTCGTAAGGCAATATGTGATAAACTTCATTTTGATTCGCTCGAATTTCAGTCGCTTGAGGGTGTAATTGAAGCTATTGGTATCAGCAAAGACTGTCTTTGCACTTACTGTTGGAACGGAAAGGAATAAATAACTATGAATAACTCTAAATCTGAAGCATACGCAGCTGCAGGTGTTGATATTACTGCAGGTTACAAAGCTGTTGAACTTATGAAAAAACATATTGCCCGTACAATGACAGCGGGTGTTTGCTCCGATGTCGGTGGTTTTGGCGGTCTGTTTGAACTTGACCTTACAGGTATCACACGTCCCGTACTTGTAAGCGGAACAGACGGTGTTGGAACCAAGCTAAAGCTAGCATTTTTAATGGACAAGCACGACACCGTTGGTATTGACTGTGTTGCTATGTGCGTTAACGACATTATCTGTAGCGGTGCAAAACCCCTGTTCTTCCTTGACTACATTGCTTGCGGAAAGAACATTCCCGAGCGTATTGCGGATATTGTAAGCGGTGTTTGCGAGGGCTGTGTACAGTCGGGCGCGGCGCTTATAGGCGGCGAAACCGCTGAAATGCCCGGTTTTTATCCTGAAGACGAATATGACCTTGCAGGATACTCTACCGGCGTCGTTGATAAATCAAAAATAATTGATAATACAACAATGCGCGAGGGCGATGTTGTTATTGCTCTACCGTCCAGCGGC
>JAZUOJ010000107.1:0-6453 GCA_045604625.1 Acutalibacteraceae bacterium
GTCCGTATTATCAAGGCAGACGAAGTTTACTCCACAGATTTCCCTACAGGAAAAACGGACATTTGTATCAAGCCCTTCCGCAATCAAAGCAAGTGCTTCATCCTTTTTTTCATAGGTTTCATAAACATCATCATAATGGAACCGGTTATTGAAGCAGTGCCAATACTCGTGGTTTCCGGCCACAAACATCATATCCGTGCTATGTATCAAATCTTTTGCAATGCGGATATTTTCAGGGGTAATGAAATCTAACAGGTCGCCTGTATTAACCACCGGATACCCTGTTTTCTGCACATATTCTTTTACAAAATCTACCGCCTCGGGGGCAAAGTGAAACATACGCTTTCTCGCTGCTGCAAACGCTTGCCTTTCGGCGCTCTCACTTTCGTCAACTTCCGACAGATGAATGTCAGAAATATGTAGGAAAATAAAAGGCTTTTCCGCACCTACAGATAGTGTGTTTTTTATAACGTACATATTTAACCTCTCCTTACCACCAAAGGTACTCTGTCTTCAAAAATGTATATCCCATTTTTTGTTTTACAAAACCGATTAAAGGTAAACTCCCCTATCGAGCCCGTCAACAATTGCCGCAATAGCGTTTTCGTTGTTGCTTACGGTTATATAATCAGCAACCGCCTTTGCTTCGGGCACCGCATTTGAAACGGCAAACCCGATACCGGCCGACTCTATCATCGAAACATCGTTGTTATAGTCGCCCGCCGCAATAGTTCTTTTTATATCAATTCCCGTCAGCTGTGCCAATTTACAAAGCAGCCGTCCCTTGCTTACACCCTTGGGCAAAATTTCGTACAGGCGTCTTTCCGACCGTATGAAATCAAAATCATCTGCCTTGGGATGAGTTGATAAAAGCTGTTGAAGCGCTTCGATACGCTGCGGGTCCTCGTGCGCAAAAACCACCTTAAAAGTCGGCTCTGAAACATCTTCATAATGACAGGTAATATGAGGCGCTCCGGTTATCCTTCTAAAAAGGGCTGTCGCCGAATTATCCTTATTAAAATATATCGTCTTTTCGGTATTAAACTGTATGCCCATATCGGGCATTTCCTTATCGACACATCTTACAAGCTCAACCACGTCTTTTTGTAGAAAAACCGTATAGATATACTCGCTTTTTTGTTCATCAAATATAGCGGCGCCGTTGATACAGCCGTATGGAGCGTTGGGTTTTATAATATCATATATGTGTTTTGATGTGGACGGAACTCTACCTGTTATAAAGGTAAAAAGGCCGCCTTCGGACTTAAAATATTCTATCGCATCAAGATTCTCTTTTGATACCGTTTTGTCATCTCTGTAGAGAGTTCCGTCAAGGTCGGTACAAAAGAGCATTCCCTCAAATTTTTTCAAAAAACACACCTCTTAGTCGTTGTTTGCTTTATCGTGTTTTTTAGAACGATAACTGATAACTGTTTTTTAAAATCGTCAAAAAACGAAAATCATCAACCCTCAATCGGTGTGACTATGGGCTTACCGTCCTTGTCCACCAAAACCGTAAGTCCACCGGAATAACCGCTTGCGTGGTACAGGTAATTAACGCCTGTTTCTTTGTCAACCCAAATTTCGGTAGAACCCGCTCTTTGACTGTATATTCTTTCAAATCTTTTTTCTTTTGCCACTGTAATATCCTCCTCAAATTATTTACAAAACTGATTAGATGCTACTCCCGCTTAAGCAACGGGAGGTCGTCTTTATAAAATCTGATTCTTTTTTCATTAACGCTGAACATACACCATAGGCGCAGTCAGAACACCAACCTTTTTAAGATTATATTCGTAACACCACGCAGAATCCACCGTGCGCCAAGTACCCGGGCCAAAATATTTTTCAAGCGGGTTGCAGTTGTGAACTTGACCAAACTGGTTAATACGGGTGCCATAGCATTTAATTCGCAGGGTGTGCTTGCCGCAAGACACGTGACCCAAATTAGCGCGATATGGTTCCATAAAAATGGGCATAAAATCACCGTCATCAACTGCTACGTCTATCAGCGCAGCAGAAAAATGAGGAATTTCAACCGTCAGTTCGCCCTCTTCGGTGTCAATTTGCGTTTCATAAATAAGGTTGCCGCCATAAAAAGGAAGTCCTTGTGTAGCATAGTCGCCAAACCCGATTGTAGAGGGTTGTTCCACAATCGTAGCATTGCGTCCGAAAAGGCGAACGCCAAAGTTTCCAAGCAAATAGCACCATTCTAAATTCGTGTTTACACCAAACGGAATTTTCATCTGCAGTTGGTTTTTGCCCTTTTGCAAATCTCCAAGCATAACACGATTAATGGCATAGTCAACAAATGACGAACCCCGGTCCCAAGCAACCGACTTTTCATTCCACGACAGTTCAATATCGCTATCGCCCTCAAACGCAAGCTCTACACAGTTTAAGCTGGTTTCGGAATCAATAGTAAATCGCATTTCCACAACATGGTCTTTTTTCTTTTCGCCGCTTAACCAAGGTTGCGGGAAGCTATCGGTTCTGCGTCGAATTCCCAGCTGGTCACGCACGGCATTATCCAATCGCAAAATTTCCTCAACAGGTTGCCATTCGCCGCCGTCAACGCGCCATTCGGCCTGATCCAAAAGCAAAGAATTGCTTTCTTCCAAATGGTAGGCATACGGTGTAGATAAGGTTGTTTTTTGAACTATAGTCGATGGTTTGCTTTGCATCGGCGGTATGTTGCTTTCTTCTACCAAACGGAATAAATAAGAATCATGCTGATAAAGCGGAACCGAAAAAACGGTAACACCGTCTTCCCTACTATCGGTCGGAATGGTGTAAACTGTGCCATCCATTGTGTTCCAACATTCAACAGCGTAATTTCCGGCGACAGAGAGCGTTACCGTTTTTTGAGGCGGTAACAAATACGATTCTTGGACGTGGGGAGTTTGATAGTCCGCATGAGCGACAAACAGCCACTGTCCGTCAGCTTCTTTGCGCAACTGATAAATCAGATTATTTGTACGCAACCCGTTACTATCTTTTGCATCAACCAGGCGATACGGTTGAAGCGTTTTCAAAAGGGCCCCTTTGTCAAAGCCGATAACCGTTGTAGCAACGAGCGAACACGGTTTTTTTACAGCGTCGGTATATGCCGGAAGATCGCCAAGGCATATAACCGCACCGCCCGATTCTCTAAATTCGTTAAGAGCATCAATCGTGCTTTGACGAATTGTAACCAGCGGAGGAACGACAACCGCTTGATACGTCATTTCTCCCACGTGAAGCCTTCCGTTTTCGCTATAAACCCTTTGCTTCGGCAAGTTGCCTTCTGAAAGGAAATCAAAATCGTGCAGACCAAAAAGCAGCCATTTGGTTAAATCGGAAAATCTTTCCTCTTGTGCCATGCGTGCAGCAAAGCAACGATTATCCGGTCCCATTAGCATCCAATGGCTTTCAATAGGATGAATAACAGCTATGTTAGCAACGGGCGTACCGCGCTTTAACACAGTATTTAAACGCGCAAAGTGGTTTTCGATTAACTGATAGCGGGTATGCCAAGGCGAATGATTATCAAGAGGAGCAGGATAGTCGCGCTTTGATTCTCCACCCATCGACGCCCAAGCTAAATGCGGCACTCGCTTTGTTATTCCGAGAGCTGCCTGCCAATCGCCTTGCAGCTTGTGACCTTGGAAATCATAATCCCAGTTGGTCACACCATAAATTTCACTCGCTATATCAGCTTTTCCCTCTTGCCGCGCAACACTTTGCACTTGTTTTAAGGTATTGTATTGCGGTGTGTCAGCCAAAATATCGATACCCGGTATCTGAAAATTGGGATACGAGCGCATAGCCTCGCCTATGAACATGGTTTGTTCTTCCAACGACTGCTCATTCATCAAATGGCCGGTCAAATTAACGTTATTTCTTTCGCACCACGAGCCAATAACCCCCGAGAAAGAATCTGCAAAACGCTGGGAGATAAAGTCATAGACGTGGTAACGCACCTGCGGCAAAATATTGGTGCCGTTTTCCATAAAGACCTCGGGAAGCTTGTCAAGTAAATCATATACGTACACCCTGCCAAACTCGTCGGGCATATTGATGGTATAAGGAATAGAAGCTTCACACGGAACATTATCATCGGCCAACGTTTCAATTCGTGTGAATTGCGGTTCGTCGGTAAACATATGCTGAACGCTTTTTGAAAAATCTTCGCCAAGCGATTTTTTATAGGCATCGTGGACTATTTCGGTAAATCTACGCGTAGCGTCGGGGTTTAGTGTATCAACGTATGCGGCGTTATTAAACCACGGCAATTCGGCACTTATTACCTCGTAGGCGTACCACTCGGTATAAGCACTTTTTTCATTAGAGTTTAAGCGACGATAGGACACACAACAGCCGTCTTCTTGACATATATCATAACGAGCCAACAAGTGGGGCGTACCGTTCGGCGTTAGTCGTCCTTTCGTGGGACAAGAACGCTCCATAGGCTTTTCCTCATATTTTTTAGGTGTAAACAAAAGATATCTAGCGCGGTAATTCTCGTCCTTGGTTACGAAACCGCCGCCAAAACCGGAAGGCCACTTATCCTCGTCATACAGCCACGTAAACAGCCCATACTTTTTGCCGCATTCATTGCAAAAAGCAACCACTCCATAAACTCATCGCTTAGATAAGGAGTATCTAATCCGATACGAGAATGAATATGAAATCCTCCAAAACCCATTTTTTGGAAGACTTCTATTTGCTCTTGAAGACGTTCTCGGTCTAATTTGCAATTCCAAGCCCAAAACGGAACAGCACGATATTCGGCCGGGGGATTTTTAAAAAGCTCATTTAATGTGTTCATACTTATCCTTCTTCTGCTAAAAGCTATATTTTAAAACCGAATCGTGTCTTGCGACATAATATCAATTCTCCCGTCACCTTTTTCGAATCAATTTTATTTAATTAATTATAATTCCCTGGAATTTTTTTGTCAATGCTCCGCTACAAGACAGCTGTAGCTACCTTATACCCGTCGTCTAAAAAAGAAAAAGACACCCTTAAGGTGTCTTTTTTGAATTACTTTTCTTCTTCCCATACGGTGACGGGGGTGTCCTTGTACCGTTTTTTGAATATCTTTCTGCGGAACAGATAGACGGTATAGGACAGCCACAGCACAAAAAAGATGGCGCAAGCTATAACGGCGTTAGTAACGGATTTACCGGCAAAGCCCAACAAAAACAGAAGCGGCGCGATCATCACCATAGCGGGAAAATTTGATAAAATATAAAGACTGGACGTGGGGGTGCGAAGACCGGGGTCAATCTCTTTCATAAGTATCATACCGTTAGAGGCGGTACCGGTCATAGTGCCGAAGCTCATAAGGAAAAACTCGTGCTCAAAGCCCTTAAAACACTCCTTAGCCACCAGACGGATATAAACGTAGGTAATGACGGAGCCCACAAGACTGAGCACCACAATGGGCAGAATGTAGTTTTTAATATCGTTGATTTCGATGGCCGCCACACCCGCTACGATCATAAGGTCGAAGGAAAAGCCGGAGATACGGTCCATTTGGTAGTTATTTATGTATTCCCTGTGCATAACCTTGCGCCGTTGCAGTTGCTTGACCACGAACCGAATCAGCATAGCCGCCAGTGAAGCCCAAAGGAAATTAAAGCCCCAGGCAATACTGTTGGTGAAATCCGATAGAATACCCAGCAGGTACATAAGACCGAAAGAAAGGGCATAAGCCAGCGCCACAAAACCCATTTGCATTGTAAATTTATCGACCGATTCGTTGTCGGGAATTTCGTTGCCACCGGGATTGGTTTGATCAACCACCTCGTCGGTGGGGCGGGCGTTGCGAACAACCAGATTACCGCGTTTTTTATGAATGTTAATATATAACACGCCGAACACCGATGCCACAACAAAGCCGATTGAAGCCAGCGACAGACCGAAGCTTCCGTTACCGGCGAACTGGGTAGCAGGGGTGTTGGTAAAGTTAATATCCCAGCTTAGAGCGTTGCCGGGACCCTGACCGTAAGCCAAAGGTAAAATCAGTCCGCAAATATAAGAAATGACCTTATCACCGTATCGGGTAAACAGGAACATCAATAGCGTTATGCCAAGACCTACAAATGCCTGCAGCATATATGAGCCGCCCTGTAAAGCGCCGAATTCTATTACCTGAGCTTTGTTGGTTTTGTGGGCGCTCTTTTCGGTTTTTAGTGACATAGCGGCAAAGCCGATTGCCAGACAGTGATAGGTAATAACCTGCATCAAGCGGTTATCCACCAACGTAACACCGAGCTGCTTACAAATTATATCCACGACCAGCAGCAGACCGCCGCCCAACAGCGCGGAAGGAATTAAGCATTTGCGAAACAGCGGGATGGTGCGGCGCAGAATATTGCCCAGCATCAAGAACAGCAGTAACAAACCTAACTGCACCAAAAATCCCCATACGGCATCGTAATTAGCCAAGTCGGATCGTAGCCATGT
>JAZUOJ010000108.1:0-5061 GCA_045604625.1 Acutalibacteraceae bacterium
GCAGCCCATTCGCCCGGCATAAGCTTTTTCTTTTCCGAGCGACGCTGCAAAAGCAGTCTGCCGCGACTATCGGTTATCCATATATGGACTACCGAATGATATTCACCCGCGCGCAGAATAGCTCGACTACCGCGATTTACACGGCGGCCGGTCGGCTTTCCCGACGCGTCCAATACATCCCATTTTTCCATTCTGCACCTCTAACGTTTGTCGGCAATTTCGCCCTGACGCTTATAGATGCTGTTTTGTGGAACAAATCCACGAACCGAGGAAAGCGGATAAATATTTGTGTTCCTGCCTACAACCGTGCCGGGATTTAAAACCGAGTTGCATCCAACCTCGACAAAATCGCCTAACATCGCGCCAAACTTTTTAAGGCCCGTTTCAATCTTTTCGCCTGCGTTTACGGAAACTAAGGTCTTATCGGACTTTACGTTCGAAGTTATAGACCCTGCGCCCATATGTGAACGGTAACCAAGCACCGAATCGCCTACGTAGTTATAATGGGGCACCTGAACGTTATCAAAAAGTATAACATTTTTAAGTTCGGTCGAGTTGCCTACAACACAGTTTTTTCCCACAAGCGCACTACCGCGCACAAACGCGCAATGTCTTACCTCTGCGCCCTCGCATATTATAGCGGGGCCGCCTATATAAGCAGTTGGTGCAACTGTTGCGTTTTTGTGTATAAACACACCGTTTCCCCTGTCCTCATACTCGTCACCGAGCAAGCGGGAAAGCTCAAGTAAAAACTCCTTAATGTGCGGCAACACCTCCCACGGGTAGGTGTATGCCGACAGCAGCGGTGCCGCCAACGTGTGCTCTAAATCATAAAGATTTTTAATTTTCAGTTTTTCCATTTTTTCTCCTTTGCGGGCAAAACACCCCGCCATAAAAATATATACATAAATATTATAACTATAATATGACTAAATTACAATATTTTTTAAAAACTATTGTAAACGGAAGAAATTTATATTATAATATACTTTAGTAAATGCGTACCGAAGCGTGCGAACAGGCGGGTCCTGTGCGATGGGGCCCCGTGAACCATGTCAGGCGGGGAACCGAGCAGCATTAAGCGGATGTCCTATGCGCTGCAGTCAATCGGTCTGTTCGTACACTTGGGTACGCATAATTTTTAAAGAGGTGCGCAACGATGTATCAGGCACTATACCGCAAATATCGTCCCGACACTTTTTCTGACGTGGTGGGACAGGAACACATAACCGAAACCCTCAAGCGCGAGCTTGCAACGGGTAAAATTTCACATGCCTATCTTTTTACCGGTACGAGAGGAACCGGTAAAACCTCCTGCGCAAAAATTTTGGCAAAGGCCGTTAACTGTTTATCACCTAAAGACGGCGACCCCTGCGGCGAGTGTGAATCCTGCCGCGCAATTGCCGCCGGTGAGGTAATGGATATTGTCGAGCTTGATGCCGCCTCTAACAACGGCGTTGACGACGTCCGCGAGCTGCGCGACCAGGTTAACTTTTCGCCCGCTAACGCGCGCTACCGCGTTTATATTATTGACGAGGTTCACATGCTTTCAAAGGCGGCATTTAATGCGCTGCTTAAAACGCTTGAGGAACCGCCCGCACACGTAATCTTCATTCTGGCCACAACCGAAGTAAACGAACTTCCCGCAACCATTCTTTCACGCTGCCAGCGTTTTGATTTCCGCAGAATTGAGCAAAGCTATATCTGCTCGCGGTTACAGTCGGTAGCAGAGCGTGAAAACCTTACACTTGAGCCTGATGCTGCTCTGCTTATCGCTTCGATTGCCGACGGCGGAATGCGTGACGCGCTGTCCGTATTGGATTTGTGCGCCTCTGCAGACAGCCACATAACCGAAAAGGTTGTGTCCGAGGTTTGCGGTATGGCGGGACGTGAATACCTTTACAACCTTTGCGATATGTTAAGGGAGCGCGATACCGAAAACGCCCTTATAATGATTGACAAGTTATATTCCGCATCGGTGGATATGACAAGACTTTTGGGCGAGTTGATTACACACTACCGCAATCTTATGATAATGAAAACCGTGTCTATTCCCCAAAAGCCCATTGTTTGTTCGGCAGCCGAACGCGAGGCTTTAACCAAGCAGGCACGTCTTTACGACCTTAAGGAAATAATATTTACACTTGATTTGTTACAACAAACCCTGCCGCGTATGAAAAGTGCTTCCCGCAGGTGCGAGATGGAGTTGCTCATTATAAAGCTCTGTTCCCCTGCTCTTGTGTCTTCACTTGCCGCGCTGGAAGAGCGTGTTGCGGCACTTGAGGCGGGCGGTGTTACCCGTAGCACGGTAGCACAAGAACCGGAAGACATACCCGCACCCGATAAATCGCCCGAAACACTGCCGCAAGATGAAGAAGAAATTCCGCCAATTGATGACGAAGCGGCTCCCCCACCCGACGAGCAGGATACCGTTCCTGCACCGGCTACCGCTTCTGCGGAAAGTCAGAGCGACAAGCCCATAAAAGAGTGGAACGATATACTCTCTACTCTGTTTAGAATAAACCCACTTATGGGAAGTGCGCTTCGCGGTTCACGCGCATATTTGCGCAACGATTATCTGCTTATAGATAGCGATAATCCGCAGTTCCGCGAAATTATGAACGCTTCCCCCCACAATAAAGAAACCCTAAAACGCTCTATATACGAGGTTTTGGGTAAGCAGTATAAAATCGGGCCATACCACCGTGAAAACAAAGCCCAAAACAAAACAGACCCGCTTTTAGGACTGGCTAAAAAGCTTGATCTTTTAAACAAATAACTTTTAGGAGATATACTTATGAAATGCAGAATTCCCAACCAGGGCGGACAAAATATGAACGCTATGCTTAAACAGGCTCAGAAGATGCAGGATGATATGGCCGCATTACAGGCCGACCTTGCAGAGCGTGAATACACCGCAACCTCAGGCGGCGGTCTTATCACCGCAACCGTTGACGGTAACTATAATATCCGTTCGCTGAAGATTTCGCCCGACGCGGTTGACCCCGATGACAGCGAGATGCTTGAAGACCTTATTACCGTTGCAGTAAACGAGGCTATTAACACCGCCAAGAAAACCGCCGACGACGAAATGGGCGCTATCACAAGCGGACTTAATATTCCGGGGTTATTCTAATGGCATATAACGTAGCTCCGCTTAACGAGCTTATAAACCAATTTGAAAGGCTTCCGTCAATAGGCAGAAAAACTGCACAGCGACTGGCCTTTTACATACTGACACAGCCTAAAGAACGTGCCGAAAGATTTGCAAAGGCGCTGACCGACGCACGCGAGCAGATTCATTTTTGCTCGGGTTGCCAATGCCTTACCGACCTTCCGCTTTGCCCTATATGCACCGACGAAACCCGCGACAGAACAACCATCTGTGTTGTTGAGGAGCCGAAGGACGTAATGGCGTTTGAGCGCACACGCGAGTATAAGGGGCTGTATCACGTGCTTCACGGCACCATTTCTCCGCTTGACGGTGTTGGCCCCGACCAGCTTAAAATTAAAGAGCTTATGGCAAGGCTCGGCTCGGGCGAGGTGCAGGAGGTAATAATGGCTACCAACCCCACCGTTGAGGGTGAGGCTACTTCCAGCTACATTTCCCGTCTTATAAAACCGATGGGAATACGTATAACCCGTCTGGCTTACGGCATACCCGTAGGCGGCGACCTTGAATACGCGGATGAAGTTACGCTCACACGCGCGCTTGAGGGCAGAAACGACATATAACAGGTGATAAATATGAAAAAGCATCTGCTTCCGCAAAAGGGCAATTTTTACAAGGCTAACATGCACTGTCATAGCAACTGGTCGGACGGTACATACTCCCCTGCTGAGCTTAAAAAGTTTTATAAGGAACAGGGTTATTCTGTTCTTGCAATTACCGACCACGAAGGACTTTTCTACCACAGCGAGCTGGATGATGAGAACTTTATTACCATTCCCTCTTGCGAATATGAGTTTAACGAAAAGCACGGTGAGGACTTTGACAACTGGATAGTTTGTCACCTTTGCGCACACAAAAAGGATAAGTCTGATATATATCAGATAGGTTTAGATCCTGATTACTTCCACCCAAAATTCACCTGGACGAACACACCCGAAATGAAAAGGCTTATAAAAAGCAAGGGTGAAATTTTAATAAAGGACCACACACCCGAAGCCATTAACACCGCCATAAAGCGTCTGCGTGAAGAGGGCTTTATCGTAACCTACAACCATCCGCACTGGTCTCGCGAGAACTATCCTATTTACAGCAAATACACCGGTATGAATAACCTTGAGATTTTTAATACCGGCTGTTACTTTATGGGACACGACGACAATAACGGCGACGTTTATGACGATTTGCTGCAGTTAGGCGAAAGGCCTTTCTGTGTTGCTGCAGACGATAATCACTCGGGCGATGATATGTTCGGCGGATTTATAATGCTGGCCGCAGAAAGCCTGACATACGAGAATATAATGAGTGCGTTTGAAAACGGCGAATTTTATTCTTCGCGCGGTCCTCTGCTTTCGGAAATATATTTTGAGGATGGAAAATTTACTATTAAATCCTCTACACCCCTTAAAACCGTAAGGTTCCATACCGGCCGCCGCCACGCAGGCGCCGTAAACGGCGAGGAGCTATACGAGGCATCCTTTGTAGTACAGGATGACGACAAATACGTCCGCGCAGAGGCAATTGACAAGGACGGCAAAATAGCATATACACAAGCATATTTTATTGAGGATATGAAAAACTAAAAAAGTCCCCCGACGGGGGACTGTTTACAAATAGATTTAAAGGACGGTTGTTATGAAAATTTTTGACAGCGTACTTGAACTGATAGGCGGTACACCGCTTCTACGCGTAAAAAGCTTTGAAAAAGCGGTAAACGCAAAAGCAAAAATCTATGCCAAGCTTGAATGCTTTAATCCGGCAGGCAGTGTAAAGGACCGTGCCGCACTTTCTATGATTAATGCGGCAGAAAAGAAAGGCATTCTAAAACCCGGCGCGACCATAATTGAACCCACAAGCGGCAACACCGGTATCGGTCTTGCGGCGGTGGCAGC
>JAZUOJ010000109.1:0-11196 GCA_045604625.1 Acutalibacteraceae bacterium
CTGCTTGGCCGACTGGGCAGACTGTGCCGCCTCATCGGCCGCACACGATGCCGTATAAGCATTTTCCCCCGTTATTTTTGCGCACACTTTAGCCGTGGCAACAAGTGGCGATATTGCTTCATAATTTTCGCCATCCCCAGCTTCGGCATATGGTTTGTTTTTCAAATTCAAAACTGCAGGTTCTGCGCAAAAGTTTAAAACAGTTACGTTTTCAGCCTCGGAATCTACAGCTGAAACAATAAGATAAACTTTTATAGTACCACCGTGCCGGGTTATCCATTCCTGCAACGCATATTGAGCCTGTTGCCCGTCCAAGTTTTGTGGAATTGTATAACATTTTTCACCGGCACCATTGTAACATTCAAAATTGTAAACCAACTGACTTTTGCCGGCTTTGTTCTTAATTTCCTGCCACAGCGCATCTTCAATATTAAACACAATTTCCGTTACATTGTGTTCTTCCTGCATCCCGCCGGGCGCCATATTAATTGGCGTTATTCCGGAAGCCGTAACGGAATATTCAATACTTCTTATTGCCATATTTTCCTCCTTAATAGCAAGAGCACCCGCCCATTAGGGCGAATGCTCTTTTAGTTTATATTAGATTTTTGAGTATAGCGTTCTTTGTGCGGGTGTCGAAATCCATATCTTTTACAGCCGCACGCTTTTCAGCCTTACTCACACCGCCGCTATCGTCAGAATCAGCATACGCTTTTTTCATGGCAGTCTTAGCAAGGATATATTCGTGAAGGTCTATGCCAACTTTCTTTAAGTAAGCAATTCGCGCAATTTCAAAGCCGTCACTTATCTGACTTTCGGTGGCGCCGTTTTCAAGAAGTTTTTTCTTTAAGCGGTTGTACTTTGATTTATCTGTGCGGTACGCTTCATACAGCTCATCATACTCGTCGTAGTTTTCATCTGTGTTTTTAGCGTACTTATCGGCAGCGATAAAATTTGAGATTTCCTTTTCCACCTTTTCCCGGTCTTCGGCCGTCAACATTTCAAAGGTTTCATTACCGTCCAGTTTCTTATAATACTTTTGGACGGCCGATTCAGTTTCCGTATCCTTCTTATAAGCGCTTTTTATACCGGAACGGATATCTGAATCGCTTTTGCCCTGCTCGATTAAATAATCGTATATGCGCTGATACCGTTTGTCGTTTCCGGACTCGGCTGCAGCAGACAAAGCTTTATAAAGCTCGGTTACCCCGCCGTCATATCCTCCGGGCAAATCTTCAAGTATCGAATAGCCTATACCGGCGCCGGTGGTTTCGTTGCTTCCCTTGAATATATCATTGTAAACATTTAGTACAGCCTCAATGTCACGAATAACATTTTTTACCGGCAACCCCGCAAACGCGGCAAGACTGCCCGCTATAGATTTAATTTTTTCACCCACCGTCTTGTTATCGTTCCATACAGCTTCAACGGATGCCGCAAGGTCGGAAAACAAACTCATATCCGCGCGCTCAACTTCCCATCCCTCGAATATCGAAACGACGTCCTTTACTATGGGAATCATATTAGGAATAAATAGGTCTGATGCTGCATTGCCGACAAAATTACCTAAATATTTTTCCAAATATGATTTTTTCTCGTTATCGTCACGCGCAGCTGTAACGAAAGACTTTAGGAACGAGTTTAGCAGTACCGAGCTTACCCAGGCGGCAACAGCACGGCCGAAAGCTTTTTTATCTCCGGATTTCGCCCTTAAAACACCGTCCATAATAAGGTTAAGTGAAACAGTAGGCTCGGCCATAAATGCAGTTATCATTTTTGAAGCCGCAGATTTGTCGCGCATATTTTGAGAACGCGATAATGTTGAATCGTAAACCTGCGTATAGTCAATTACATTTCTGAAACGTTTGCCGGCATACTCAAAAAATTCTTCGGTACCCGGTGTAAGGTCGGTTTCAGCTTTAGTTTCTGCCTTAATCGCCGCCCAAATATGTCCCCAGGTGATTTCATCGGCCTTTGCCGCAAAATAAGAAAGCTTATCATCCCTATAGGATGAATCGCTTATCGAAGCAAGTGCTTTTACCTTCTCTTTTACACCTTTGGGTTCTTCCTGCAGCAACCAATTAACATTTTCAACACCGACTCCGGTATCGAATCTACCCATAGATTTTATCCCCGCTACAGGTGCATACTTTATACACTGCTCGTAATTACGTTCTGAAACCTTAAGTGTAGTAGCGACAAAATACTTTGGGTCAACGATTGCAAAAGCACGGGCTATAGCCGAAGGCTGCTGAACTACAACTGAAGCTGAGGAAAACACAGCACCCTTTTTAAAAAGGCTGATATATCGACTCATAACGTCGTCAATACTTGACGTGCGGACGGCGCCGTTCATATCCTCTAAAAACTTCTTGATGTATTTTACCGCACCTTCGCCGTATGCACGTTCAATTTCCGCCTTCATATCCTTTGCCGAAACTCCAACATCACTTGAATTACTATAGTTAAACACCCTATTAAGATTCTCAAGCGGTACTGTAAGTGCATTATACATACACATACGGTTTATGTGGTCGGCACATACCTCGGAAAAATCCGAAAGCAAAAGCGGATTATTTGCCTTGCGTTGCGTTTGTTTTGTAAAGGACTGATGTTTAAGTCTTTGCTCACTACCCGTTATACCCGGTTGTGAGTAAAGGAAATTCCTTGCGGAATTATACGGAATATAATATTTTTCGTTATATTTCCGTATTCCAAACAGCTGCATAGACGTTTCATTTCCGAGCGCTGCCATATCGGTCGAAAGATATTCCACCATTTCATCTGCATACGCCTTCTGTTCATCGGTAAGCCATTCATTAACTATACCAACATCAACAGGTGTTATTTGATGGGCACGCGAGTTAACCTCTTTAATAAAAGCCGAGGCTATTTCTTTAGCCCTGGTTTGCTTTTGACTATCACCTCCAGATTCGGCTTCTTTCGCATCGCTCTTTAAGGCTTTTTTAAAATCACGCACCACGGTTTTTATATCATCCTTAAAATCGAGCACAATACCACCGCGGAAAAGGTGCTCTGCCATCTGTGCAGTATTATTTTTCTCACGCTTAGCCGTAGCATACAGTAACATAGCCTGCTCACGTGTCAGCTCTATGTCATCGCCATAAACGGTGGTAAATTTAAAAGTATCATCGTTCCAGTCGGAATAATGATACTTTTTCTTTGTTGCACTGATAAATGTTTTGGCGTTTTCCATATTGACATACCATTTATCCTGGCCGTCGCGGATATCGTCAAACAATATTTTAAAGGTATCGCCTAATTTCTTAAAAAAATATATAGGCGTTGTATTGCCCTCAAAAATCGTTTGTGCGCCCTTTTTGCCTAGTGCAAGCACTTTCTTTACAGGTCGACTTCTCATTTCGATAAGCGCGCTTTCGCCAATTTCTGCAATATCTGCAGTCCTACCTTGAACGAAGAGTTTATTTTCGTTCACTACCATATGGCGAAGGTTGTCAACAATATCGCGTATATACTGCAGTTCGATAAGAGATAACTGTCGCAGCGTTTTGCCGTCAAGCATACTTATAAGGTCTTTTAACTCCTGGTCTATATCAAAGTCATAGGTACCGAGCAACGATTCACCGCCACTTTGATATTCGCCCGCCATATTTGAATAAGCGAGATACACAAGCGCCAAATCTTTCTTTTTGAAGACCGTTTGGTCGTTTCGAAGAAAAACATTGCAAAAAGCCTTTACCGTTTCCTGCAGTTCCTGCGGTACCGGGTTCTTTTCGTTGTTGGCGCGAAGCTTCTTATCGATATTGCCAACCTCGCGACGTATGTATTCAATATTCTTCTGCCGATTGTTGCGTTCATCACGTCGTGCAGTTTCTTCCCTTTGAACCTCGCTTCGGCGCCGGGCAAGTTGCTCGGTTTTGCGAGCATTGCTCGCTTCAAGTTTGCTTATGCGCTTATTCAGCCGCGTTACCTCGGCATCAAATGCCTCCCGCATTTTTTCGGTCGTAGAATCATATTCCGTACGCACGGTGTGGTTTTGCTCAATATCCCGTAGTATTTGATTTGTAAGGCTGGGAACGTCGGGATATTCTTCGGCAACCTCCCACACGTCGAGGGCAACCTTACCGGCCTTTTGAACGGCGCCGTAATAATCACCTGCAGTTAATTTTTCTTTAATCTCTAAAAGATTTTCAGACAAACCTTCTACCTGGCTTTCCGATGCAGAGTCACCAAGCAACGTGCGGGCATACTGTTCGGAGTTATATTCGCCCTTTACGGGTGCAGGCAGAGAAAAAGCAGACTCGTTCAAGCCTGCTTCTGTTACACCTTCGGCACTGGAATTTCCCTCTCGTGCGCTATTGCGTTCAGCACCCTTTCCAGAAAATCGGCTGATATTTTTCCCGACTTTATCAACTCCAAGTTTTCCTCCGTCCAACGGAAGAATTTCTGTATCCTTTCCGGTGTATTCATTAGATAAATTATTAAAAGTTCCGTTGCTTCTGGAAGATCCATTATTTCTTCTAAATCTACTACCCTCTCTATTAACGGTCGTCGCAGAGGATGATTCTTCGAAATCCCGAACATCCGCTATTTCCTCCTTAAGTTCTGAATACATACGCTTAGTTATACGTTCAACAATTTGATAACCAAATTCAATATCGTCAAATTTTTCAATAAGATACCATCCACCGTTATATGAAGCTAATTTTTGGTCGCCAACCTCAACATTTTCTGAAAGCGCCCACCTAGTGGCCCACTCGTTTGCATCACTTTGCGACTTACTATATGGCGGAAACTGCTTATTTATCAAAGAATATTTTACATCTTGTGCCCTATTGTTGTCAACCTTTATTGCCGAATTATACACACGTGCTAAACGCTTGTTAAGATACTCAAGGTCCTCTACCAGGGTGCGGTTATATTTTTCGCCCTTGAGCTTGGATATTTCCTCTTGCACCCAGTCGCGTATGCGCTGAAATACGGTAGGTTTGTTTGCGGCTATTTCCGTAAGCGCCTTAATGGTTGTTGCCTCGCTGCCATTTAATAAGCATTCACCAACAAAGTCGGCTATTACCTCACGTTTAGCGTCGGTAAAACTAAACTTATCGCGAATCGGCTTTCCTATCTCGGACGAGGTTTTATAATTGTCGTATATAATCTCGGTCCACTCGTTTATAGCATCCTCGCGTGTGCCGGCATACTCCTCTTTATAATAATCAAATAGCTTTTGGCGGCAATACTCACCAAAAGCTACACTGTCATTATAAAGGTATTCGCTGAAAAGGCCGTATTTCTTTCGGTTTTCCAGGTCGTGGGTAAGCTCGTGTTTAAACAAAAACAAATATGCGTCGGTCAACGTTGTTTCGGGGTTTAGGGTTACGGTGCGAGCGCCGGGGTTATACCTTCCGCGCGAAATATTACCGTTCCAGCGCAAGGTTACACCCAGTTTCTTCGCAACAGCATTAAGCTGTCTTATACGTGCGGAATTTTGCCGACCACTCATAGCCGCAATATGGTCCTCGGTCGTAAGAGGACGGGCTATTTCCTTCGTATCGGCTTCGGTAAACAGTGTGCTTCTGCCGTCGTCCGTTTCAGTTTTGGTACCGTTTATAAAAGCAGACTCCGTAAAGTCTGCTCCGATATCCTTATTAAACTGTCGGCTTGCATTTACAACGGCTTGCCAATCGGCACACATTGCAGCGAAATTGCGTTCGGCGCGGTTAATATCCGTGCTTACAAGTTCGTTAATATATGCCGTAACCTCGATTAAAAAGTCGTCTGCAAAATCAACGCTTTCCACATCCATTTTTCCATTAAAGTGTGAAGCATTAATTACATTTGCAACGTTTCTATAATTTTCTGTATTCCAAAGGATATTCTCAGCAACACAGGATTCAAACGCGTTATATTCTTCGCTATTTTGCTTTTGTTTAACGTGCACGATTTCGTGTGCCGCGATTTCGGCAGCGGTTAACGTTGTGTTACCCGAAACAAGCACCTGCCCATTTTGAAGAGTAACGGCTTGACCTATAATCTGTGTGACTCCGTTTTTGTTTATTTCAATGTTTCCATCACAATAAACAGCGTTAACACCTAAATCGGAAAGAAGTTGCGAAGCGCGATATCCCGCACTGTTGTCGTCAATTCCCTCTACATAGGCCACTGCCATTGCCTTAAGTTTGATTAATCCTCGTCCTGTTCCCTCATTCTCCGAATGTCTTCGGGTGAAAGTTTCGACATCTTCTCTGCGAATCTGTCTAACCTCTCCTGTTCCTCCGGAGTTATTGGCGGCTGATTTGCTAAAGCTTTCTCGAACTCTTCCGGTGTCAACATTATCATTATTTAAATCGCCTCCGTTTTCTCCATTATACTCGGCAGACTTTTTACTGTCAACGGCTTTTGTGCTTGCGACCTTTTGAAGGGCTACATCAAACACAAACCTTCCCAGCTCGTCATTTGATATTTCCTCACCCGAATTTATCATAGCGTCAAGCTTTGCTGCCTGCAGTATTAAGTCCTTCGAGTAAACAACACCGTTACGTATATCGTTTTCAAATTCTGTAAAAATTTCCGTTATTCCGTCCGGCGCCGTTTTTATGGCTTCACCGACAAGCCCTAAGCGCTGTTCGTTCCCGCTATTTATTTCCTTTTCGGTTACAGTAGGTAAATTTTTAATATACTCAGCCTGTGCAATTTGATTAACGGTAGCGTTGCCGGCCGAAACAATTTCCCTTGCAACCGTGTTTAACTGTTTTAAAGAATCTACAGAAGTCAGTTGTGCACTTACCTCGTTTACAGCGTTTGCATAAAGCCTGCCCAAATTCTCGTTGGATATGTTCTTGCGGGATGCCGCCGCCAACGCGCGAATTTCGGGGTTTAACGATTCAAGCGAGTACTTGACTATATCATTAACAGCTTCGTTGCCCTGCTTCTTGAGCATTTTGCCCACAGAAGTCAAACGCGCCTTTGCGCTAGAGTTAAGCGCAGAGGAAACTGCCAGCTGACCGCCTCCCAAAAGACCACCGACAGCAACGCCCGAAGCGAAATCGACTGCCAAATCTTGCGGATTTAACTCACGGTCGCTATCGTATGTAAGTTTTGCAATAACGTCACTAATAGCGCGCTGTACCGCTTCCTCTTTTCCCTCATCAAGCGAGGACAGCACCCATTCCTTAACGGCGGATGCGGGATTCTTTACATCCTTTATCCTATCGGGCAGACTTTGAATACCTGCAGCACCCGTACCGCCGCCGACCTCTACAAAAGCATTAAGAGAGGACGTCAACGTGGCAATAGCGGCCGCTGCTGTATCAGATACACCGGACGCCTTTGCCTCTTTATAGTTACTACCGAACTCACGTGCAAATGACGTGTAATAAAATGGGTTTTTAGCAGCTGCGGTTATAGCCTTACCTATAGCACCGATTATTTTTGTTGACGTGTCAGCAATTTTCACAGCACTCTGCGGTGCGGTAGCACCACAAGTCAACAAAGCGGAAATTATTGCCGCAACTGCATCGGGCACTGCAGCTACAGCTGCAGCGCCAAGTGTACCGGATATATTTGAATCGTCGCCCAACGCCGCGGCGCTCTTTGCCGTTTTTTCACTCCAATAATCAGCCTTTTGTCCCGCTTTATCGTCCCAGCCTATATTAATACCAAAAAAGCCGGCAATAGTGTCTGCCGTATCGGCAAAGTTCTTTTCAAATGAAGTAGAGCCGGCGTTCCATATATTTCTTATATGCTCGGCCACACTTGCCTTACCATACAGCGCCTCGCGCAGTTCCCTTTCTTCTGCATTTTCGGCATCTGATTTTGTTTCCTTTGACTGAAGATATGCAAGAACATTATTTTTCTGCTCTGCATTACCGTATTTTGCGTCGTAATATCCGGCTTTTGCCGCTTCAAGATTTTTACGCGCTGCAGACTGCTCTTCGGTTTCATATTTAGGTATTCCGGAAAGATAATCTACCACCGTACGTGGTAGATTTACTATTGTTTCAAAGATACTGGGTTTTACAGCGTCATAATCAGCTTGGGCTCTTTCCAGTTGCGCTTTGGACTGTGCGGTTATTCGGTCCGGTTCAAGTTGTGCCTTTGATACTGCAGAATCTAGTGCGCCTTGACTCATTTTAATATTATTCCCCGCTACTGAGCTTTTAGGCGTACTACCCGAATATGGCGCCGACGAGGATAAAGATTCAATAGAAGTTATTTTTTTAGGGTTTACACTTTGTATTTTATCTGACACCTTAATGGGTGTGAGTTCCATACCTTTTTCCAACATATTACCCTTTCACCCTCCATTTACCGTTAACCTTTTCAACAGGCACATATTTATTCTGCGAACCATCCCACACATAATAGTCCGGTGTTGGCAGTGTTACCCCGCGTTTCGCCGCCTGCTGTGCTCTAATGCGTAGAACCTCAGAACCTTCTAACTGCCACACATTTTGTTCACGACCGTTTATAGGCACGGTTTCACCCGTCCTTTCTACCTTAGTTCCGTTAATATTATTAGGCTGATATCCGTTATTAAAGACACCGTGTCCGGTATCTTTATTGATGGTACCGGTAAACGGGTTAACACCAGCTTTAAGCGTTGTCTTCTTTCCGCTGTTGTTATCCACGTAGATGTAATCTCCGGCCTTGTTTTGATAAACGTCTACACCGTTATCGGCGAAGCTGCCCTGCATATCAGAAGACAGAAGGCCACCTGCCGTCCTGATAATATGCGAAGATGCCGCCGAAGCCTCGGCAGCATCTTTTTCACGTTTATATTGCAGTTCCTGGTCGACCTTGTATTTGGCAGACGAAGCGGATGAATCGGCATCATAAATTTTTGCTAAATAATCATACAGCTGTTTTTCCGCTGCAGTTTTTGCTTCGGTATCAGCCTTATACATTACTCCCGCTAAATCATTATCGCTTACATATTGCTTGGTTGCGTTATCCTGCTGATTTTTATAAAGCTCATTAGCGGTAGCAACAGAGCTTTCATAATACTTTTGTGCTATTGTGTTCGCGGCCGATGCTTTCTGTTGCCGCACGGATGCAACAGCTGCCGCAAGTTCTGAGGCCAACGAATCAACAGCAGCTTGACGCTGATTATCGAGCTTATTTTTTTGGTTATTAAAAGAAAGCTGTACCGCTGTTTGCTGGGTGCGGTTAAGTCCCGAATCGGTAAGGCCCAGATTTGCCATATTTTCGGCAATTTCACGCTCATTTATGAGCTTTTGCACCTCGTTTTCACGATATAGGGAATCGTAGGCACCTTTTGCACTGTTAATCTGCGCATTGTATATATCAGCAGTTTGAACGAGCTGACTATCATACGCCGCGTCGCTGGCAGCAATATCCTGCTTTTTTTGCACTTCACCGCTTTTTTGCGCTTCTTTTAAATAATCTTCCCACGTTTTCACGGCAGCCATTATCTAGCACCTCCTAATAATCTGTAAGTAATCATAAGGCCCTCAACCGCCACAAAGCCCACTGCATTTATTGAAATACCAAAACGCTTAACGGCTTTAAGTGAGGGCGTAAGTATTACGCTCTGCAGGTATTCCGGCGAACTTTTATCCGCTGTGCCGGCCGTAAGATACAAAGGACATTCCTCTTGGCCTGCATCGGTAACAAATTGTACGCTTACCGTTCCCGACGAACCTTTTTCTGTGCTATTACCGTTTTTATTGCTTATATTAAGTCCCACAGACAAAACATTTTTGCGGTAATTCGGCGCCGAAAAATCAAATACTTTTGTCGTCGCGCTGCATACTATGCTGACGTTTTCATCACTCTTAGCAGTGCAGGCTTCATTAATCACAGCAACCTCATCAAAGGCACGGTTTTCATCAAAGTGCATATGTGACACACACACGTTCTTTTGTATGTCCCCCTGCATTATTAAAATACTTAATTTTTCCGATACCGACACGCCGAAACTCTTTATAATACTGTTGCCCTGAAGGCGCCAATGGTACCAGGGTATTTTTATGTTTGCATCTTCGCTTTTGGTGTACGATGAAACATACTGAAATCCATACGAATTATATTCCATTAAAAATATTTCGCTTTTGCAGAACAAAACATAATATCCATCCCAGTCGCAAGCGCAGACGTTATCATCGTTCGTATGATTTTTTAATTCGCTGAAAATCATATCTGACACTTCATAAACGTTGCGCTCGTTATACTGGCTATTGTTAACCAGAGTATATACCCTGCCGTTTTTATTAGTCCACACCAAGCGGTTGCGACAGAGCTGAATCGTTGACGGCAGGTCGCATCCTACGCTGGAATTAATCTGCACCATAGGAAAGTAGACCGCGCTCGATGCGTAGTCAACAAGCTTTTGGTCTATAAGCTCACTTGCCGTAACCCCGGTATTTTGAACATACTGCGTATAATACAGCTCGTGTTCTTTAAAAATAACGAGCATATTTTGCTGTTTTCCAAAGCCGGTAGCCCGACTGTTTGTTTTCCCCACATATGCGTAGGCGTTTTCCGGAAAATAAAGAGGGTTATTAAGTCCCGACCAAATCACAAGTGATTTTTCACTCTCTTCAGTATTGCCACACAAAAACACACGGGTACCGCCTGTAAGACCGTCAGAGGTACCGCCAAACAGTTCGGTTTGCGTAGAACAAAAAATCTTTTTAAGGTCTTCCTCTCTTGGCGGGCAATAAAAAGTTAGCGTAAATGTTCTTTTTTCAGCGATATCCGGGTCAACCTGAGCGACAACCATACCGTCGCCGTGCGTATCAGTCTGATAAAAATACATTTTATTCTTCTTTACAACAAGTTGATATGAATTTATACCCCATTCGCCCGCTTCGTTTCCGTTTCCATTACTATCCAATATCACAAAGTGATTTTGATATCCAAAATCGGCACTAACTGATTTTGTTAAGAGTTTCGAGTAATCAATATCATTAGGATAAGGGATATCAAACTCCAAAATATAATATCCGGTTTCTTCATCCTTTCGGCCGGAATCGGATAATCTCATATTTACACATCTTGCATATCCGCCAAGCAGGTTATAGCCTTCAATAAGCGCCGCCGTTCCGCCGGAATTAATAATAGGCGCGTAGTAATCGTTGCCCTCATCGAGAAGTGTCCAACTGTTGCCTTTATGCTTATATATTTCATAGTTTCCTTCACCTGACACAAAACAGAAAATATCCGTTTTGCTTTGCACAACAAAATAATTCT
>JAZUOJ010000110.1:0-27069 GCA_045604625.1 Acutalibacteraceae bacterium
GGTGTCTTAGGCCTCTTGACCACCGGGCCTGGTAGCGGCTATTGGACTTGAACCAACGACACTTCGGGTATGAACCGAATGCTCTAGCCAACTGAGCTAAGCCGCCGTTTCGTGGGACCGATTCATTATAATATAATAAAACGCGTTTGTCAACATATTTTTTTTAAAAAGCCCGCCTTTTTTCAGACGGGCGTTTTTTAAAGTATTTTGTTCATTACAAGTCCGGTTATGAGTTTCGGATAAAAATAGGTTGATTTTTGCGGCATCTTTTCGCCGGCCTGCGACACGGCGGCAATTTCGCTTACCCTTGTGGGGTTTAGTATAAAGCAGGCGTCGGCGTCACCCTCGGCGGCGAGGAAAGCCTCGTCTTCGCTTCGGGTGTAACGAAGGTTTATTCCGTTTGCCATATTTTCGCGGTCGATTCGGAGCATTTTTTCAAGCACCAGACTGTGCAGCACCGAAACGTCAAGTCCGCGCAAAGCGTCCGACGCGTCGGGAAGAAGGGCTGCCATAGCTCCGCCGTTTTTAAGGGTTAAAAGATAGCTTTTTTTGCCGTCATAAAGGCCAAAGGCTTTTTCTCCGTTTGCATAGGCATTATCAAGCAGGGGACGGATGAGGTCCTTGTTTTCGAGCTCCGTTACGGCAAAATCGTTTTTCGCGCCCTCTATGAGCGCTGCGGTGCTGTAGTTTTCAACACCCTTTATAATGCGGTGTGTGGGGAACACCACAAGCCCGCTGTTTTCCATATCTATAAGGAACATCATTACATAGTCGCTGTCGCCCGCGCCGTTTACGCTTTTTCTGTAGCGGAGTGCGGTTTCGTAGCGGTGGTGGCCGTCGGCAATATAAAGCTTGCGGTCTTGGAACTGGTCGCAAAGCGTCTTTAAAACCGTTGTGTCGGTAATTCTCCACATGCGGTGGGTAACACCGTCGCGGTCGCAAAACTCTGCTTCCGGCAGGGTAGCGGTAGCGTCGCTCACGGTCTTTGCGGTTTCGCCCTTTTCGTCACGGTAGAGTGAGTAAATCTGGCTAAAATTGCAGCCGGTGGCGGTCATAAGACGGAAGCGGTCTTCCTTCGCTTTTGAAAGGGTTTCTTCGTGCGGAAGAACAACGTTTTCCGAAAACTCGTAAAGCTTTACGCGGCAGACGATTCCTCTGAAAGAATAGTGTCCGCCAAGAGCGTCAAACTCCTCTTCGTAGGCGTATATTCCTTCCTTTTCGTCCTGCGCAAGAACATCATTTGCCAGCCAGTTTTCAAGCGTTTCTTTTGCGGCGGCGTAGTCTTCCTTCTCCTTGCCGGGAAGCTCAAGACGTATGATATTGTGGGGGTTTTCGGCCAAAAACTCCTTCTTTTCCTGCTCGCTTATAATATCGTATGGCGGACAGCAAAGCGAGTCTATGCTTCCGGCTTTCTCTGTGAAGCGCAGTGCGCGAAACGGTTTAATAATTGCCAAAAAAATCACCTCTTTAGACAGTTTAAAGTATATTTTGGTTTTCGTCAATAAAATATTGCTAAAAAAACGGTATAGTAGTATAATAAGGTGTGTTTGTTAAAAAACAGTTTACAAATTTCGTAAATTTGTTTGATAACATTATTTTGAAAAAATTTCTTTGCGGATTTTGACGCAAAGGTTTGGAGGTAAATGAAATGATCGAAGTTACCGGACTTAGCAAACGGTACGGAAATCACCTTGCCGTAAAGGATGCAAGCTTTAGAATCGAAGACGGCGAGGTTGTAGGCTTTCTCGGCCCCAACGGTGCCGGAAAATCTACCATAATGAACATCCTTACGGGATATTTATCGCTTACTGCGGGCCACGCCAGCATAGACGGCTTTGATATCGTAGAAAATCCCGAACAGGCAAAGCGCAGAATAGGCTATCTGCCCGAAATTCCGCCGCTTTATACCGATATGACGGTTAAGGAGTATCTTTATTTTATTTACGACCTTAAGAAAGTAAAGCTTCCCAGAAAGCCCCATATCGACGAAATCTGCCGCCTTGTTATGATAGACGGCGTAAAGGACCGCCTTATAAAAAATCTATCTAAAGGATACCGTCAGCGTGTGGGCATAGCACAGGCGCTGGTAGGTAACCCCGACGTACTTATTCTTGACGAGCCGACGGTAGGACTTGACCCCAAGCAGATTATTGAGATTCGCAATCTTATTGCCAAGCTGGGTAAAAACCACACCGTTATCCTTTCGTCGCACATACTTTCTGAAATTCAGGCCGTTTGCGGCAGAATTATCATAATAAACCAGGGACGTATCGTTGCCGACGGCACACCGGACGAACTGTCTGCCCGCGTGTCGTCCGACAATTCTTTGGAAATTAGTGTAGCAGGTCCCGAAAAGGACGTAGAAAAACTGCTGCGCAACGTTCCGGGAGTAACCGACGTTACCGTACTTGGAAAGGGCGAAGCGGGCGCAAGCGTTTACCGTATTCTGCCCGAAGAAAACACCGATATTCGCCGCGTAGTGTTCGAGCGTTTGGCAGAGCGCAACTGGCCCATCATGTCGCTTAGCAGCAGCGCACTCACGCTTGAGCAGATATTCCTGCGTCTGACCGACGAAACCGCAGCCGAAAGCCAGCTGTTTGAGGAAACCGTATCCCAGTCGGAGGAAGAACAGGTTGTCACCGAAACCGACGCAGAGCCTGAAGAACAAACCGAAAAAAAGGAGGATGAAGAATAATGAGCGCAATATTTAAACGTGAATTCAAAGCATATTTTTCGTCCCCGCTTGGTTATGTAATTTTAACCGCACTCACCCTGTTTTCGGGTATCTTCTTTAGATATATGTATTCCTACGGAGTGGCAGATATTTCTTACGTGTTCTCCAATATGTTCACAATAATAATGTTTGCCGTCCCGATTCTTACAATGCGTCTTATGAGCGAGGACCGCAAGCAGAAGACCGACCAGGCTCTGCTTACCGCCCCCGTAAGCCTTTGGGGCATTGTAAACGGAAAGTTTTTAGCCGCGTTTTCTATATACGCCTTGGGCTTTGCGCCTACACTTATTTATCAGATAATTTTGTCAACCAAGCTATCGCTTAACTGGCTTTTGTATTTCAGCAACCTGTTAGGCGTACTGCTTTACGGTATCGCCCTTATTTCGGTGGGCCTTTTCATCTCCTCGCTTACCGAAAGCCAGGTTGTAAGTGCCGTACTCGGAATAGTGGTTTCTCTGCTTATTGCCCTTATGGACAGTTTTGCTACAATGGTTGGCAGCGAAGCGCTGACAAAGGTTGTTCAGTACATATCCTTCAGCGGCAGAATGGAAACCTTCTCGACCGGCGTGTTTGATTTTTCAAATCTTATATTCTTCTTAAGCGTTGCGTTTTTCTTTAATTTCTTATCGGTACGCTCGCTTGATAAAAAGCGTTGGGCTTAAAGGGGGTGCCGATAATGAAAAAGATTTCTTTTAAGAAAAACAAGGATAAAATCAAAAAGCTCAGAAGCGAACTCCTTCTTAAACACGGCGCCTACAACACCGCGCTGATAGCTATAGTTGCTGTTGCGGTTATAGTTGTTAATATAATAGCCACCGCGGTTATGCAGCGTTTCCCGCTTAGCATCGACCTTTCTGCAACGGGAGAAAATACCTTTTCCAAGGAAAATGCAGAGTATGTTGAGGGCATAGACAAGGAAGTAGATATTGTCGTTTGTGCAACCGAGGAGGGTTACACGGGCGGATATCTTGCTCAGTATGCTTATTATTATCACACCGCCGAGGATTCCTCGGGCGAATATTACGCACAGACGTTAAAGCTGCTCCGCGAATATGAAAAGTATAATAAAAACATAAAACTTACCTTTGCCGACCCCGATGCAGCCAGCTTTGCACCCTACCAGGCGGTAGTTCCGGACACGACCCTGCAGTATGGTGACATTCTGGTTTACAGCACCTTCAAAAATGAGGAGGGCAAGGAAATAACCAATGCCCGCGTCGTAGGATATACCGACATTTATTCGCTTTCGGACCCGAACGGATACGCAGCCTACGGCTACGGAACCTACACCGTTTCCGGCTCGAACGTGGAAACTGCCGTTACCAGCGCGATTTACTCTGTAACCAGCGAGGAGCGCAAGGTAATAGGCGTGCTTTCGGGACACGGAACCAAGGGCGCGTTTGATGCGCTTGCCGCAACCCTCGAAATCAACAATTACGAAGTATTAGACATAAGTGATGCGATAGTATCCCAGATACCCGAAGATGTTGATATGCTTGTGTTGGCAGGTCCCACCACCGACTTTGCTGCAAGCGAAGTAAAGGTTATTGAGGACTTTTTGGAAAACGGCGGAAAGCGCGGCAAGAATATGGCCGTCTTCTGCGACGCCAAGAGCGCAAATATGCCCAACCTTTATGCCTTCCTTGCCGAGTGGGGCGCCGACGTTCAGTCGGGTGGAGTTCTTTTCGAAACCGATGAGACTAACTATCTTTCGGGAACCCCCACCACAATGGGCTTCAAAAATGCCGCAACCGACTATACTGATGCGGTAAACGGCGACGACAAGGTGTATATAGCGGGAAACAACCTTCCTATGACCGCCGCTTATACTACCTACGGCACACGTACTGCGAACGTGCTTATGACCACGCTCGACTCGGTTGTTGCCGCACCCGTAGAGGTTGATTCCTCGTGGGCGCCTGACAGCAGCTTTGAAAAACAGGCGTTTGCTACGGCTATCTATACAACCGACATTTTATATGATGACGACAACAACCTATGTATCAGCGGAATGTTAGTATTCTCAAGCACAGATTTAATTTCGTCCGCTTGGGACGCCTATACCGCAGTTGGAAACAGCTCCTATGCGCTCGCAACCTTTAACACGGCCTGCGGAAAAGACGCAAACGACATTTCGTTCGTTACAAAGACCATTTCGAACTACGCCTTTACCCAGCCTTCCGAGGCAAGTGCTTCACTTGTAGGTATTGTATTTACCGTACTTTTACCCTTAGCCCTTATGGCGTTCGGCGTTGTCGTTTGGTACAGGAGGAAGAATCGATGAACCCCGAAAACGAGCAAAATTTAGCTCTCGAGGAAGAGGAGTCTACCATATTCGGCGCTTCGCCCACCAAGCAAGCCGACAAGCCCGCGAAAAAAGGCCGTATGCTTAAAAACATTATAAGCCTTGTGTTGGCGGTGGCGGTTTTGGCGGGAGCAGCCTTTGCTATTATAAAGTTTATACCCGAGCCGGAGGAGGAAACTCCCGCAACCAATAGCGAGAATATAGCGGTAATAGATTTAGAGCAAAAGGACGTAAAATCGGTGACCATAACCAGAACCGATTCTGCTTCCACGTATATAAGCACCCTATCGGAGAAAACCGACGAGGAAAGCGGCGAAGTAACTACCGAGGTCAAATGGAGTGTAGAGGGAATAGACCCGTCCCTAACCGAAACTACCTCTATCTCGATGATTATGGATACGCTTTTAAGCCTGTCGGCATCCCGCGAAATAGAAAAAGAGGACGGAGCCGATTACGGCTTTGCCTCGCCCGAGTACAGGGTGAGCGTTGTCGGATATGATGACGCCAACAGTCTTGAGCTTTTGGTCGGAAAAGAAACTCCCTCGGCGTCGGGACGATATGCCACCACCGACGGCGGTAGCACCGTCTATCTTATAGACGCCGCCGACACAGAGGATTTTGCAACACCCGACGAGGAACTTTCGACCTCAAAAATCATACCCGAGCCTCAACAAACGGACGAAACCTCGTCATATTTTGAAGAGGGTAAGCTTGTAGGCTTTGACTATATTTCGCTTTCGGGCAAGGCGTACAGCTCGGCTATGCGCTTTGAAAACAACCAAGACGAAGAAATGTCGGCTTACGTAGCATATCTTATGACCGCACCGGCAAAACGCTATGCCGATGCTGAAAAGATAACCGAGTTATTTACGGTTGCGCAGTCCGGTCTTAACGGTGTTTGCGCCTACGTTTACGAGCCCACAAGTGCCGATATTAAGGCTTACGGACTCGACAGCCCCGACGTTGAGCTTAAAATTGTTTACGGCACGCAAACGGTGTCGCTTAGTGCCACGCTGCAGGAGGACGGAAACTACGCAGTAGTTGCCGACGGTGCGCCCAACATAATATTCAAGGTGGCAAGCAGCAGTCTGCCCTTTGCGGGAGCAGCGGTAGAAGACTTTACCGGTGCTACGGTATTCGCCGAAATGATAACCAAGCTTCAAAAGATTGAAATCACCGCCCCGGATAAAAGCTACGTGTTTGACCTTGAAAACATACCGTCCGAAAACGAGGACGAAAACGATATCTTTAACGTTTATTACGGGGGCGAAAAGCTCGAACCCGAAAACTTTAAAAACTACTATCAGTACATTGTAGGCCTCTCCCTTACAGAGGTTACCTTCGAGAGCGTTTCGGGCACACCCGAATTTACGGTGGTAACCACGCGTCAGGACGGAACCAAAGCAAAGCTTGAGCTTATAAAGCATTCCGACCGCCGCTATTATGTTGAGGTGAGCGATACGCCCATCGGCTTTATATCCACGTCGTATTTTGAAAAACTTTTAAAATATTTACCGATGGCGGCAAGCGACGAAACCGTACCTGAAATGTATTAAAAAAAAGACCTGATTTTCATCAGGTCTTTTTTTATTCCTCTGCGCCTTTAAGGTCGCGTAAATCGTACGGTGTAGTCTGGTAAACAAAATAATTCAGCCAGTTACTGTAAAGAAGATTTGCACAAGAGCGCCAGTTAACAACGGGCGGGTTTTCCGGGTTGTTTTCGGGGTAGTAGTTTTTAGGTATTTCTATGGGAAGTCCCTTGCCTAAATCGCGCTTATACTCGGCGTCAAGCGAAAGCGCATCGTATTCCGAATGTCCCGTTATAAATATCTGTCTGCCTTTTTTTGCGGCAACGGCATAAACACCCGCCTCGGGAGAGGAGGAAAGGATTTTAAGCTCGGGCACCTTTTCTATGTCCTCGCGCAGGACGGTTGTGTGTCGGGAGTGCGGCACCCAAAAACGGTCGTCAAATCCGCGGAAAAGCATAGAGTTTTTGTAATCGAGCGTGTGCTCAAAAATGCCAAACATTTTTTTATCCATCTGATGTTTGTTTATGCCGTAGTGGTAGTAAAGTCCGGCCTGCGCGCCCCAGCAAATGTGGAAGGTGCTGTGCACGTGGGTCTTGCTCCACTCCATTATTTCGCAAAGCTCATCCCAGTAAGTAACCTGCTCAAAGGGCATATGCTCAACCGGTGCACCGGTTATAACAAGACCGTCAAAGTTTTCGTGCTTTACGTCGTCAAAGGTCTTGTAAAAAGCAAGCAAATGCTCTTTAGACACGTTTTGAGATTCGTGGGTTTTGGTGTGAATAAGCTCAAGCTCAACCTGAAGCGGCGTGTTACCGAGAAGACGTGAAAGCTGGGTTTCGGTTTCTATCTTCTTGGGCATAAGATTAAGAAGCAATATTCTAAGCGGGCGCACATCCTGCACCAGCGCGCGGGTCTCCTTCATTACGAAAATGTTTTCGCTAAGCAATACATTTTCGGCGGGAAGCCCGTTTGGAATTTTAATAGGCATATGCTATCCTCACTTTAGTTAAACTTAAAAGGCAAGTGCCTGTTCAATATCGGCAATAAGGTCGTCGGCATTTTCAATACCGCAGGAGTAACGAACAAGGTCGGGTGCTACGCCTGCCGCCTCTAGCTCAGCGTCAGACAGCTGACGGTGGGTTGCGTTTGCAGGATGCAGACAGCAGGTGCGTGCATCGGCAACGTGGGTTTCGATTGCGGCAATACGCAGTCTGCCCATAAATTCCTCAGCCGCGGCACGGCCGCCCTTAACGCCAAAGCTTACTACGCCGCAACTGCCGTTCGGCAGATACTTTTTAGCGAGCTCATAGTTTTTGTCACCCTCAAGCGACGGGTATGATACCCACGTTATCTTTTCGTGGTTCTTAAGATATTCTGCAACCTTTTGTGCGTTTTCGCAGTGGCGGGCCATTCTTACGTGCAGACTCTCAAGTCCCAAATTAAGAATAAACGCACTCTGCGGTGACTGGCAGCAGCCGAAATCACGCATGAGCTGTGCGGTTGCCTTTGTAATATAGGCGCCCTCAATGCCGAAACGCTCGGTATAGGTTATGCCGTGATAGCTTTCGTCCGGTGTGCAAAGGCCGGGGTACTTTTCGGGATATTTGGTCCAGTCAAACCTGCCCGAATCAACAATACAACCGCCCACACAAGCGCCGTGACCGTCCATATACTTTGTTGTTGCGTGGGTAACGATATCTGCGCCCCACTCAAACGGACGGCAGTTAATGGGTGTGGGGAAGGTGTTGTCTATAATCAGCGGAACGCCGTGTGCGTGTGCGGCGTTTGCAAAACGTTCAATGTCCAGCACGATAAGTGCGGGGTTTGCGATTGTTTCGCCGAAAACAGCCTTGGTGTTGGGACGGAAAGCGGCCTCAAGCTCTTCGTCCGAGCAGTCGGGAGCAACGAAGGTAAAATCTATTCCCATTTTCTTCATTGTAACGTTAAACAGGTTAAAGGTTCCGCCGTATATGGCAGAGCTGGCAACAACGTGGTCGCCCGCCTGTGCAATGTTAAACACGCTGAAGAAGGAGGCTGCCTGACCGGAAGAAGTCAGCATTGCGGCGGTGCCGCCCTCCATCTCGCAAATCTTGGCTGCAACCGAGTCGCAGGTCGGGTTTTGCAGGCGTGAATAGAAATATCCGCTTGCCTCTAAATCAAAAAGCTTACCCATTTCGGCGCTGCTGCCGTATTTAAAGGTTGTGCTTTGAATAATCGGTATCTGGCGCGGCTCGCCGTTTCCCGGTGTGTAACCGCCTTGAACACAAGTAGTTTCAATTCTGTGGTCCATAATATGACCTCCTTATAGAGTTTATAATATTATAACAACCCTTATTTTCTTTGTCAATGCGCATTGACAAAACATATCTTTCCAATATATTATTAGTATACGAGGTGATTTTATGAAAATCGTTATAACCGACGCCGCTACCGTATGCGACGATAATATCTCGCTCGACGGCATAAAGGCTTTGGGCGACACGGTCGTTTACCCGCTTTGCGAAAACGAAACCCTCGCCGAACGCATAAGCGATGCCGATATCGTTATTTGCAATAAATCCGAGCTAACATCGCAGGTGCTCTCTAAAGCCAAAAAATTAAAATACATCGGCCTTTTTGCGACCGGATACAATAATATCGATATAGACTACACGTCTAAACACGGAATTACCGTTTGCAACGTTCCGGGTTATTCAACCGAGGCGGTTGCACAGCACACGGTTGCCTTTTTGTTGGCGCTTGTAAACCGAGTGGGCGAATACAACGAAACCGTAAACAAAGGCGACTGGATAAAAAGCCGCACCTTCTCATATTTCCCGCTTCCGCTTATGGAGCTTTCGGGAAAAACTGCGGGGCTTGTCGGCTACGGCAGCATAGGCAGAAGGGTTGCCGATATACTTAAAGCGTTCGGTATGCGGGTTCTGGTGTTAAACCGCCGACCGATAAATGATGACACGGTAGAGCAGGTCGATTTTTGGACGCTGCTTCGCGAATCCGACGTTGTAAGCATGCATTGTCCTTTGAATGACGATTCCAGAAAAATGATGAACGCCGACGCGTTCGGCAAAATGAAAAAGGGCGCATATTTTATAAACACCGCACGCGGCGCGCTGGTGGATGAGGAGGCATTGCGTGACGCGCTTGAAAGCGGTCACCTTGCGGGTGCGGGACTTGACGTTCTAAACACCGAACCGATGACGCCCGAATGCCCGCTGCTTGGTGCTCACAACTGTCTTTTCACACCGCATATTGCCTGGGCGGGTGTAGAAACACGCCGCCGTCTTATGGGAATAGTTGAAGATAATATAAAGGCGTTTTTAAACGGCAAACCGCAAAACACCGTTGGATAGACTTGTGCAATTTCTTAAAATATGATATATTAAAGGCACCCCGAAAAGGGTGCCTTTTTTAATATAGCTTTAAGAGTAACGCGCAAAGCGGCATGGATGCTACCGCAAGCACGGTGGATATCGGAACAACGGCACCGGCGGTTTCGGTGTCGCCCGAAAACTTCTCGGCGAACATACTGGTTGCTGTCGCGGCGGGTGTGGACGATGCAATAAGCACTACCGTCGCCGCCATTTCGTTGTGGTAGATTCCAAGCAGCGAAACCACCTTCATTACCGCAAATATGACGGCAGGGCACAAAAGAAGTCTTGTTAACACACCGCACCAAAGGTCCCTGCTTTTTATAAGTCCTTTAAGGTCGGCACTAGCCATATGAAAACCGACAATTATCATTGAAAGCGGCGCAACCAACGACTTTAGCATATCAATTACCGACACCAAAACCGACGGAATAAAACCGTCTATGGGTAAAAAGAAGATTATAAGTGCGGCGTAAATTGCCAGCATAGACGGGTTTATAAATATCTTCTTAGGCTTTATATACTGGCTGTTGCCGGTATAAATATAGCTGCCGAGCGACCACAAAAACACGTTAAACGAAACGCAGTAAACCGTTGCATAGATTGCCGCTTCGCTGCCCAGCACGGCCTCAATAAGCGGAATTCCCATATAGCCGGCGTTAGAAAACACGATAGAAAACCTAAGCACGTGTGCCATTTTTTCTTCGCACTTTTTAAACAAAGGCTTTGATATAAGGAAAAATATGAGATGCGCCGCAAAGGAAAAAACAAAAACACCCGCAATTCCGGGTAGAAGACTTTTGTCAAACGGGCGAATAAACGGGGCTATAATAAGCGCGGGCTGTGCGAAGTAAAGCACAAGGTTTGAAAGTCCGCTTGCAAAGCCGTCGTTTTTCGTATCCATTTTGCGGACAACTATGCCGGGGATAAGAAGTAATATCAAAATTAAAACCTGTATAAACAGGGCGTATATATCTATCATATATCTTCCTCGCTTTCAAAGAGTAATTTTAGCATATAAAAGACAAATAGTAAACAAAAAAGGAGAGTTTTTATGACAAGAATGATTTTTTGTGACCTTGACGGAACGCTTTTGCCCGCAGGTTGTGATAATATTCCTGCCGAAACGCTCGCACAGGTAAAGCGTCTTGTGGATAAGGGCGTGCTTTTCTGTGTTGCCAGCGGAAGACCGTATTCTTCGCTTAAAAAATTCTTCGGTCCGCTTTACCGCCGTATAATTTTTATATGTCTTGACGGTGCGCTTATTATGCACCGCGACTGTGTGCTTTACAAAAAAAGAATAGAAAACCCCTCGGAATTGCTCGACAACACGATAAAAGCCGTGCTTTATTCCCGCACGGCAGAGTATATTCTTCCCGCCGATATGCCGTTTTCGCGCCGAATGGATACTGTTAACCGCGCCGGAGGAGAGGTTTATAAAATTGCCCTTTACGGAGAAAGTGAACCCGGTCCCCACACGCAGATATGTTATAAGCGCGACGGAATATGTGAATTTGTGTCACGCGGTACCGATAAGGGCGTTGCCGCAAAGCTCGTTATGGAGAAGTTTCGTGTTGCGCGCGAGCAGACAGCATCGCTCGGAGACGGCGATAACGACCTGCCGCTTCTGCTCGCTACCGAAAAGGGTTTCCGTATGGCGGCGTGCCACGCGTCCCTTGCGGACAGGGGCTTTACACCCGTTTCGGGGGCTTGCGAATTTTTATCAATGTTTTAGAAAAAAGGACCTGATTTTTCAGGTCCTTTTTTAAAATACCAGCTGTAGCAGTGTCATATAGCAAATTGTGCCGCCGGCAAGAGATAAAAGCATTTTTCGTTTCCAAAGATGAAGCCCGACCGTAACGAAAAGCGCTATAGCCTCGGGCAGAGCGTGGTTGCCCGAAAAAGGGGTAACGTTTTTAAGGCAATAAACTATTAAAAGGCCGAAAACCGCGGGTGCCAGAAATTTTCCCAAAAACTCAATAAACCCGGGGGTGGGCTTGTTTGGGCGGAAGACCCAAAACGGCAAAAATCGAGTCAGCGCGGTGCTAAGCGCTATGACCGCTACGGTTATAAGAATTTCACGTTGCGTCATTTTTTTGCCTCCTCAAGCGGGCGGCGCAAAACCGCGAGCAATATAAGTATTGCCGCCATAGCGGGAAGCAAAAATTTGTCGGGCCCGAACAACAAAAGGCACAAAAGCGAGGCGGCGAGCCCTGCCGCGGCGGACAACCTGTTTTCGCGCTTTAAGCATTGCTCTAAAAAGATTACGGCGAACATTGCCGTCATAGCAAAATCAATGCCCTCGGTGTTTATCGGCAAAAACGCGCCGAATACGGCGCCAAGTGCGGTGCCGATAATCCAATATAGCTGGTTAAGCAGGGTTACAAAAAACATAAAAAGTCCACCGTCTACACCTTCGGGCGGTGTGGCGGTGCAGTTTATGGAAAAGCTTTCGTCGCACATACCGAATATAAGGTAGGCGCGCTTTTTGCCTACGTTTTTATATTTATCAAGCATTGAAATGCCGTAAAAAATATGTCGGGCATTTATCATAAGCGTCATGAGGAATGCCGAAAGCGGGGCAAACGCGCCCAGCAACAGGTTTACAGCCACAAACTGCATAGACCCCGCAAACACGCAGGTACTTATCAGAATGGAAAGCAGAGGTGAAAAGCCCGAAGAGGTCATAAGAATGCCGTATGTAACCCCTAAAAACAAAAAGCCCGCTAAAATGGGTACGGTGTGGGGAAAGGCTGCCCGCAGAGCGGGTAGAAGGTTTTTCTTTTCTTGCATCTTATCACCTATATAAGCGGCTGACCGTTAATTACTAGCTTAAAAGCAAGACCGAGTCGATCTGCGGCCTTTCGGCACAGTATCATACGCTGCATAAAAATTTCAAAATAGTCCATTATGCTGCCGTATTCGGTGTCGATGGTGAGCGAAAGGGTTATACGGGTCTTCTCATCGTCAATAACCATAGAGGAGTCGACAACGGAATAGTTTACGCGGTCGTGAATGTCAAAATCAAGCTCGGCTCCGCGGCGAACACGGCTGCGGCGAACGTCGGACTTGTCGGCAAGGATCAGCGCGGCGGCAACCTCGTCAACCGGAACGCCGGTGCCCTCGTCGTGGTTTCCTATAGCGGTCACGATGGTGGCAATATCGGCGGCATCCATATCAAGATGGTCAAGAATACGAAAAGCCATAACAGCACCGCTTTGTGAATGGTCGGCGCGGTTTACAAGATTTCCGATATCGTGCAGATATCCCGCAATTTTAACAAGCTCTACCTGGTGCTTGTTAAACCCCAGCGTGTCAAGAATATATCCGGCGGTTTCCGAAACCTTTGTGACGTGTGCAAAACTGTGTTCGGTGTAACCCAGCGCCAAAAGTGAACGGTCTGCCTGTTTAATATAGGTGTTTATATTTTGATTCTTTTTTATATCTTCGAAAGTAATCATATTGTTTCACCCCGTTTTTCTTATTGTTTCTATTTACAAAGCCAATAATACCAAAAAAACTTGTCCTTGGCAAGGTGTTAACGCTATAAAGCGCTAAAATTTTACTTGACAAAGGCGGTGAAAAGGTTTAATATTCTAATATAATTTTTTTAATATGTAGTGAGGTGAGCAAAATGTTCGCAAAGGAATATCGATTTTACTATTACTTTACAAAAGCGGACTGTTTGTGCACCGAAAAGGCGGAACGGTAATTTGCCGTTTCCTACGGTACATATTTAGTCCGCAGTTCGCGTTTGGTTTTTCCAGACACGTTGCGGGCTTTTTTTATTTTATTTAACCGAGGAGAAGAAAAATGATATCTAAAAAAATGGAAGCGCTGGGCAAAAAGAGCTCGGTAATACGCGAAATTTTTGAATACGGAAAACGCCGCAAGGCAGAAATAGGGGCAGAGAACGTTTACGATTTCAGTCTCGGAAACCCCAGTATTCCCGCACCCGATAAAATACGCGAAACAATGACCGAACTTTTAGCCGAGGGAGATCCGGTTGCGTTGCACGGTTATACCTCCGCCCCCGGCGATATGGGTGTGCGCACCGCAATTGCAAATAGTATTAACGAGCGTTTTTCGGCAGGAGCCGAGCCGTCACTTATTTATATGACCTGCGGCGCTGCGGCTTCGCTTACCATTACCCTTCACGCTACGGTAAACGAGGGTGACGAGGTTATCGTTCTCGCCCCCTTCTTTCCTGAATACCGTGTGTTTGCCGAAAAGGCGGGCGCAAAGGTTCGCGTCGTGTCCTGTCCGGCACCCGATTTTGTGCCCGATGCAGAGCTTCTGCGTGAGGCTATAAACGAAAAAACCAAAGCGATAATTATAAACTCGCCCAACAACCCCACCGGCGTTGTGTATTCCGGTGAGGTTTTAGAAAAGCTTTGTGCGGTGCTGAAAGAAAAGCAAAAACAGTACGGCAATACGATTTACCTTATTGCAGACGAGCCCTACCGTGAGCTTTCGTTCGGCAAGGACGTGCCGTATCTTCCGAATATGTACGACAACACCGTAGTTTGCTACTCTTACAGTAAGTCCCTCTCTCTGCCGGGTGAGCGTATAGGTTATATCTTTGTTTCGCCCCGTGCCGAGGCCGCAGGCGACCTTTATGCCGCCGTTTGCGGTGCAGGACGTGCGCTTGGATTTGTTTGTGCGCCCAGTATTCTGCAGTATACCGTCGGACGTTGCCAGGGGCTCACTGCCGACGTTTCGGTCTACCGCGAAAACCGCGACCTGCTTTACGGCGAGCTCAGCAAAATGGGCTATACCGCCGTTCATCCCGACGGCGCGTTCTATCTTTTCTTAAAATCGCCCCTTGCAACCGCAGAGGAGTTTTGTGAAAGGGCGAAGAAATACGAACTGCTTTTGGTACCCAGTGATTCGTTCGGTTGCGAAGGCTACGTCAGAATTTCCTACTGTGTGACCAAGGAACAGATAAAGCGTGCATTGCCCGCGTTTTTGAAACTATATAAGGACTGTATGGGTGAATAGAATGGACAGTTTGCAAAAAGCAAGAGAAACCATAAACAGAATAGATAAGGAAATGGCGGCGCTCTTTACCGAGCGAATGGAAGCGGCAAAAGAGGTTGCAAAATACAAGCGTAAGCACGGCCTGCAGATAACCGACGCCGCACGCGAGGAAGAGGTTATAGCCCGCAACAGCAGCCTTATCGAGGATGAAGAGCTTCGCTCATATTATGTAAACTTCCTTCGCAATAACATAGAGCTTTCAAAAACCCTTCAGCACCGTATGCTTGACGGTATGCGCGTGGCCTATAGCGGGGTTGAGGGTGCCTTTGCTAATATTGCGGCACTCAGGGCATTTCCCGATGCTGTTGCCGTGCCGTATCACGATTTCCGCGCAGCTTACGAAGCGGTGGAAAAGGGCGAGTGCGACTGTGCAATGCTGCCGGTTGAAAACAGCTCAAACGGTGACGTCGGCAACGTTATGGACCTTGCGTTTTTCGGTTCGCTTTACATAAACGGAATATACGATATAGACGTTATACAAAATCTGCTTGCCGTAAAGGGTGCCACCATTGACAGCATCAAAGAGGTAATAAGTCATTCTCAGGCGCTCGGCCAGTGTGCCGACTATATCCATCGTCACGGCTTTAAGCAGACCCAGGCTGTAAATACTGCCTGGGCCGCAAAGCAGGTGGCAGAGATGGGAAGAACCGACGTTGCCGCTATCGCAAGTGAAGAAGCGGGCGAAAAGTACGGTCTTCAGAAGCTGGAATCACACATAAACGGCAGCAACATAAACACCACTCGTTTTGCCGTCTTCACACGCACGCCAAAGAGCGAAAGCGCGGGCGATAATCAGTTTGTTATGCTGTTTACCGTTAACAACCACGCCGGCTCGCTCGGTCGTGCCGTTTCGGTAATAGGAGAATACGGATTTAACCTTCGTGCGCTTAAAAGCAGGCCGAATAAAGAGCTTGCCTGGAGCTACTATTTTTACGCCGAGGGCGAGGGCAATATAAACAGTCCCGAAGGCGAAGCAATGTTAAAAGAGTTACACAAATGCTGCAATTCCGTACGAGTTATAGGCAGCTTTGAAAAGGAAATGAGTATATGAAAATTCCGGTAAAAACCTCGTTGGGCGGATATGAAATAGTGCTTGAGCGCGGAGCAATTTCGCGCGCGGGCGAATATTTAAAGCTTGACCGTCGCGTTGCGGTAATTACCGATACGGGCGTACCTGAGGAGTATTCAAAAACGGTTGCAGACTGCTGCGCCGAACCTTATATTATCACCATACCGCAGGGCGAAGCCAGCAAGTGCTTTGATACCTACAAAATGGTTTTGTCCCGCCTTGTAGAATATGGGTTTACCCGTACCGACTGTGTTGTTGCGGTCGGTGGCGGCGTGGTAGGCGATCTTTCGGGCTTTGTTGCGGCAAGCTATATGCGCGGAATAGATTTTTATAATATTCCCACCACCGTGCTGTCGCAGGTCGATTCGTCCATAGGCGGAAAAACCGCAATAGATTTTGAAGGATACAAAAATATAGTAGGCGCTTTTTGGCCGCCCAAACGTGTGATAATCGATATCGACACCTTAAACACGCTGCCCGAAAGACAGATTTCCAACGGTCTTGCAGAGGCGGTGAAAATGTCGCTCACGTCGGACCCCGAGTTGTTTGAAATTTTCGAAACCGGCGACCCATTTGAGATGCTAAGCACCATAATCGAACGTTCGCTTATTATAAAAAAGCGGGTAGTCGAGGAGGACGAGCACGAATCGGGACTTCGCAAGATTTTAAATTTCGGACACACCGTTGCCCACGCTATTGAGAGTGCCAACGAAATGGACAACTACTATCACGGCGAGTGTGTGGCTATGGGTATGCTTTATATGTGCTCGGATTCGGTGCGCGAAAGGCTTTTACCCGTGCTTGAAAAATTAAAGCTACCCACCTTGACCGACTTTTCGGTAAGCACCTTGATTTCGGCAATTAAACACGACAAAAAAATGGCGGGCGATAATATTACGGTAGTTTACGTTCAGACGCCCGGCAGCTTTACCCTTAAAAAAATGACGCTTTCAGAACTTGAGGCTGTAATAAGAGAGGTAAAATAAAAATGAAAAACACCCAGGGAAAACTGGTTACGGTTACGCTTTTCGGCGAAAGTCACGGCCCGGCCATAGGCGCCGTTATAGACGGTATGGCGGCAGGAATACCCGTTGACGAGGAGTTTATAAAAAAACAGCTTTCGCTTCGCCGTCCCACAGATGCGCTTTCAACACCGAGAAGGGAAACAGACCCCTTTAGCATACAAAGCGGCGTTTACGAGGGCAAGACGACCGGAACACCAATCTGCATACTTATCCCTAATAGCGACACAAAGTCTAAAGACTATAATGAAATAATGAGCAAATGCCGACCGTCCCACGCCGACTATACCGCGCTTTGCAGGTTTGACGGGTTTAGCGACCCGCGCGGCGGCGGACACTTTAGCGGAAGAATAACGGCGGCTCTCGTAGCGGCGGGCGCTATTGCAATTTCGGCTTTGCGCGATATGGGCATCACCATCGCCAGCCATATAAGCTCGGTTGCGGGTATTGCCGACCGTGATTTCGGCGATATAGAAAAGGACGCCGAAAAGTTAAATTGTTCACAGTTTGCGGTGCTTGACGATGCGGCGGGCGAAAAAATGAAGCAGGCTATTCTTTCGGCAAAGGCCGAGGGTGACAGTGTAGGCGGCACTATTCAGACCGTCGTAACCGGACTCCCCGCAGGAATGGGAGAGCCTTGGTTTGACACCGTAGAGGGTGTGCTGGCTCACGCGCTGTTTTCTATACCCGCGGTTAAGGGTGTAGAGTTTGGTGCCGGCTTTGATATTACAAAAATGCGCGGCAGCGAGGCAAACGACGCGTTTAGGATAGAGAACGGTAGAATAGTAACTGCCACCAACAATTCGGGTGGTGTGCAGGGCGGTATAACCAACGGAATGCCGCTTTGCTTCAGTCTGGCGGTTAAGCCCACACCCACAATAGGCAAGGAACAGCAAACGGTCGACGTTGTAAAAATGGAGGAAACAACCCTTTCTGCGGCGGGCAGACACGACCCGTGCATCGTCCATCGCGCAAGGGTGGTTGTCGACAGCGTGACAGCGCTTACGCTTTGTGATATGCTTGCCGAAAAATACGGAACGGACTGGTATAAGGCATAATGGAATACGGTTGTATAGGCGAACGCCTTACACACAGCTTTTCAAAGGAAATCCACGCCAAGCTTTTTTCTTATCAGTATGAGCTGTGCGAGCTTTCTCCCGAAGAGGTTGGCGGCTTTTTAAAGCGCCGACAGTTTAAGGCTATAAATGTTACAATTCCATACAAGCAGACCGTTATACCGTACCTTGACGAGATAAGCGAAATCGCCCAAAAAATCGGTGCGGTAAACACTATTGTTAACCGCGGCGGTAAACTTTTTGGATATAATACGGATTTTTGGGGTATGCGTGCTCTCGCAGAGCGAATAGGGATTTGTTTTGACGGTAAAAAAGTTTTGGTGCTCGGTTCGGGCGGCACGTCAAAAACCGCGGCTGCCGTAGCTAAAAGTCTGGGCGCTGCTGATACCTTTCGCGTGTCCCGAACCGCAAAGGATGGCTCTATCACCTATGAGCAGGCAAAAAAGCTTCACACCGACGCCGAAATAATAATCAACACCACTCCTTGCGGAATGTATCCCCATAACGGCGGAGTTGCTATTGATTTAGACGATTATCCGTTGGTACAGGGCGTGTTGGACGCGGTTTATAATCCTCTTCGTCCGGCGCTGGTGCTAAAGGCTCTGGAAAAGGGCATACCTGCCGAGGGCGGACTTTATATGCTCGTGGCTCAGGCTGTGTTTGCGGCAGAGCTTTTTACCGACACCAAAATACCGCGCGAAAAAATCGACAGCGTGTATGACGAAATTTATAGAAAAAAACAAAACCTTGTGCTTATAGGAATGCCGGGCTGCGGCAAAAGCACGCTTGGAACAATGGTAGCAAACGAGCTTTCGCTCGACTTTATTGACACCGACCCGCTTATAGTGCAAAAAGCAGGTAAGTCAATACCCGAAATTTTTGAAACCGAGGGCGAGGCGGCTTTCCGCAAGCTCGAAAGTGAAGTGGTGCGCGAGGTGTCGTGCCGTCAGGGCGCCCTAATAGCGACCGGCGGCGGAGCCGTATTAAACGGCGAAAACGTTCGGGCGCTGCGCGAGAACGGAATGATAGTATTCCTTGACCGCCCGCTTGAAAAGCTGGTTGCCACAGCCGACCGTCCGCTATCCAGCGACCGCGAAAAGCTTAGAAAAAGGTACGAGGAAAGATATGATATCTACTGTGCGGCGGCCGATATAAAAATTGACTGCGTGGACAGCAAGCAACAGAATATGCTTACAATAAAGGAAGCGTTTTTAAATGAAACTATTGGTAATTAACGGACCTAATCTTAATATGCTGGGCATTCGCGAGCCGTCTATTTACGGCGCCGACACCTACGAGTCGTTGCTTTCCCGCGTGGGTGAACATTGCAAGAGCAAGGGCATAGAGGTCGAATTCTATCAGTCCAACCACGAGGGCGACCTAGTTGATGCTATCCAGGGTTGCTACGGCAAAAAGGACGGCATAATAATAAACCCCGGCGCCTATACGCACACCAGCATTGCGCTGCTTGACGCTGTTAAGGCGGTGGGAATCCCCACGGTCGAGGTGCATATTTCGGACGTGTCGGCCCGCGAGGACTTTAGACAAATAAGCTATATTCGTGCCGCCTGCCAAAAGACCATAACGGGAAAAGGCATAGCGGGTTACTGCGAAGCGGTAGATTTTCTTGCCGCGTCGGAGGGATAAAATGATAGTAAAAATTTCTGCCGGCAGGGCAGAGGGCAGTATTCTTGCGCCGCCCTCAAAAAGCATGGCACACAGACTGCTTATCTGTGCCGCGTTTAGTGAGAAAAGCACGGTAAAGGGAATAGAGTATTCGGAGGACGTTTTGGCTACGCTCGACTGTCTTCGTGCCCTTGGTGCAACGGTCGAAACGGATGGCGATACGGTAACGCTCGGCGGTCTGTCAGCAGAGCGTTTTCCGCAAAACGCCGAGCTTTTGTGCCGCGAAAGCGGAAGCACGCTGCGGTTTTTCATTCCTATCTGCCTGTTATCGGAAAGCAAAATCACGCTTCGCGGAAGCGAAAGGCTGATGGAACGCCCGCAGTCGGTTTACGAAAAAATTTGTAAAGAGCAGGGATTGACCTTCTGCCGCGACGGGCAAAGCATAGTTGTAAAGGGCCCTTTGTGTGCGGGAGAATATTCGGTGGCGGGAGATATTTCCAGCCAGTTTATAACAGGTCTTATGTTTGCGCTTTCCTGCCTTTCGGGTGACAGCGTTATAAACATAGTAGGAAAAACCGAAAGCCGTTCATATATAAATCTCACGCTAAAGGCGCTGGCCGATTTCGGCGTGACGGTAAAAGAAAGCGACGGCAAATATTATATAAAGGGCGGTCAAAAATTTTGCTCGCGCGAGATTACGGTTGAGGGCGACTACAGCAACGCCGCGTTTTTCGATGCCTTTAACGTGCTCGGTTCAGAGGTATTTATCGAGGGGCTGCGTGAAGACAGCCTGCAGGGAGACCGCGTGTATAAACAACTGTTTTCAAGGCTGGGCGGCAGCGAGGAAATAGATCTTTCGGACTGCCCCGACCTGGCACCGGTGCTGTTTGCGCTGTCAGCCTATGTAGGCAAAACGGTGTTTACCGGTACACGGCGACTTAAAATAAAAGAAAGCGACCGCGCCGAAGCTATGAGGGACGTTCTTTCATCCTTCGGTGTGCGGGTTGATATAGCCGAAAATTCGGTTACGGTGTGGGGTGGAGCTATAACCCCGCCGAGCGAGCCGATTTTCGGACACAATGATCATAGAATAGTTATGGCGGCGGCGTTGCTGCTTAGCCTTACGGGCGGTGAAATTTATGGCGCAGAGGCTGTAAGCAAGAGCCTTCCCAACTATTTCGAACGGCTGAAAAGCCTTGGCATAAATATAGAGGTGGAATCTCTTTGAAACTGCAAAACAACCATAAAATTTTAATAGTAGGACTTGGACTCATAGGCGGAAGCTATGCCCGCGCACTCACCAAAAAGGGCTTTTACGTAACGGCAATAACAAGAAGTCAGGACTCCATAGACTACGCCCTGCGCGAGGGGATAATAGCCCGCGGCACCACCGAAATCGACGGTGCGCTGATAGGCGAGGCGGACGTTATTGTTTTCGCCCTTTATCCTCACATTTTCACAAAGTGGGTAGAGGATAATCAGCATCTGTTTAAAAGCGGTGCGGTGATAACCGACGTTACGGGCGTTAAAAGCTGTATAGTCTACGAGTTGCAGGGATTGCTTCGTGATGATGTAGAATTTATCGCAGCCCACCCGATGGCGGGACGCGAGGTTTACGGCGTTGAAAACAGCGACGACAAAATTTTCTGCGGCGCAAACTATATAGTGGTCCCCACAGATAAAAATACCGAGTCGGCAATCGAGCTTTGTGAAGATTTGGGAAACACCCTCGGCTTTGCCGACGTGTCGCGTCTTTCGCCCGAAATGCACGACGAGATGATAGCGTTTCTGTCCCAGCTTACGCATTGTATTGCGGTTTCGCTTATGTGCGCGAGCGATAACGATAGCCTTGTACGCTACACGGGTGACTCGTTCCGCGACCTTACCCGTATTGCCCGCATAAACGAAAATATGTGGAGTGAGCTGTTTTTGGCAAACCGTCCGGCGCTGCTTCGCCAGATGGAGGCGTTCCGCAGCTCGTTTGACTGTATGTACGACGCGGTTCGCGACGGAGACAGCGAAAAAATGAAGGAAATGATGCGGCTTTCCACCAAACGAAGGGCGCTTTTCGATAAAAAGGAGAAAAAGTTATGAATTTGGAATTTACAAGAAAGCTGCCGGTTCCCCAACAGATAAAAAACCGCTACCCCGTCAGCGAGAAGATGGCCGAGTTGAAGGCGGCGCGCGACCGCGAGATTGCCGATATATTTGAGGGCAAATCTGATAAGTTCATACTGGTTATCGGCCCTTGCTCTGCTGACAGCCGCGAGCCGGTGCTCGAATACATTTCGCGCCTTGCCCGCGTTGCCGAACAGGTAAAAGACCGTATACTGATTATCCCGCGCATATACACAAACAAACCGCGCACGACCGGCGACGGATACAAGGGAATGCTTCATCAGCCCAACCCAAATGAACGCCCCGATATGTTAAACGGCATAGTTGCCATACGCGATTTACATATGGAAGCCCTGCGCGACTATGGTTTTTCCTGCGCTGACGAAATGCTTTATCCCGAAAACCACCGTTATCTTTCGGATTTGTTGTCCTACGTTGCGGTAGGCGCGCGTTCGGTAGAAAACCAGCAGCACCGACTCACCGCCAGCGGAATAGAAACACCCGTAGGAATGAAAAACCCCACAAGCGGAGATCTTTCGGTTATGATGAACTCTATAACCGCCGCCCAGCACAGCCACACCTTTATTTATCGTGGTTGGGAGGTTAACAGCAAGGGAAATACGTATGCCCACGCAATTCTGCGCGGATATCTTGATTTTGCGGGCAAATGTGTATCTAACTACCACTACGAGGACCTTACAAACCTTTGCGGCCTTTATGCAAAGACCGACCTTAAAAATCCGGCGGTAATTATTGATACCAACCACGCAAACTCCGGCAAAAAATATGACGAGCAGCCGCGTATAGCCAAGGACGTTGTATACAGTTGCAACCACAACAAGGATATACGCAAGATGGTCAAGGGACTTATGATAGAAAGCTATCTAGTCGACGGTAGCCAGAAAATAGGCGAGTGTGTGTTCGGTCAGTCTATAACCGACCCGTGTCTTGGATGGGAAAAGACCGAAAAGCTTATCTATAAAATTGCAGATACACTTAAATAACATTAAAACCGGCAGCACAGGTTTCTGTGCCGCCGGTTTTGTTTTATGAAGAACGTAAAATTTTTAATGAAAGAGGATTTTTTGTTGTCGCTCATGCCGCGGGGGCACAAGCGGGTCTAAGTTGTTTATATGCAACTGCTTGGCGGCTACAATAAAACTTATAGTTGTCACAAAACAAAAGTGTCATTGCGGTTTATCCATACAATATATAGTGTTTTTCTACAAAACAAATATTCAAAAGAGGAAAAAATACATACAAAAAGAGCAAAAATTGCATTTTCATTTTTTGGGAAATAAGGTATCATATACTAGAATAATTGGCGCCGTAGTTTTCGGCGGTCAGTATATTTAAAAAATTGGAGGAGAAAATTATGAGCAAACGCATTCTCTCAATCTGTCTTGCGGTACTTATAATGGTTATGGCTCTGCCCGTTACCCTTATAGCACCCTTAACCGCATCCGCAGCGACAGAAGAAATCAACCTTTCGGCACTCAATTTCCCGAACAGGGTGGTTGAAAAGGTAATGCACAATTTTGATACCGCTACCGAGGCAAATATTGGTGCCGCAAGCGGCAGCAACGCCCAAGGTTTCGTTCAAACGACCACCGGAGACACGGCTTTTTCGTTTGAAAACGGCGCTGCAAAGTTGAGCATTTCGGCTGATAGCAAGCAGCCCTACAACTATTTCTATTTTAACTATTATCAGGGACAGAACACACCTACCGCTAATACAAAGTATTTGTCGGTACATATTGACTTTACCGGTGTAACCAGTTTGGATGCCGGAACCTCTATAGGTTTCAGAACGGCTATTTGCGGTTCAAAGGGTAAAAGCGGTGTGTATACCAACTACGGTCAGTGCAACAAAACATATTATTATATTTCTGACACGACCGGCGAGGTAACCGTTGGTAATACCGGCGGCGGAACAAACATCTGGAACGCACAGCTTTACGGTAAAGCAGGCGAAGCCGGCACCTTCATCATTCCCTTTGATGTGTGGGACGGTGAGGTATATGATAGCGAAGCCGGCACAGGAGACAATGGTATTAACTTCGATTTGGCCAAGCTTCCCAACCGTTGCGCAAGCGGATATTACACAAGCCGCATACAGATTGACTATCGTACGGAATTAGGTAACGGCGACGTTATTTGCTACGACGATTTCCAGTGGCTTATGGATAACCCGATCAGCGGCCTTTACACCACCCAGCTTATGGCAGAGGACTTTTCCGACGCTGACAGCGTATCTTTAGGCTATTGGTCCAACAATCCTGAAAATTGGGCAACTGTTGGTGTGAACACCGATGGTAAGCTTGAGGTTGCTGCAGGCGATACCGTCGCTTGGGGCTCTCGTCAGACCGTTGTGGTTGAAAATTTAAAGGCTTGGGGACAGAACGCAACAGCTTTTGCGTATGACGTTGACTTTAGCACTATTACAGGTCACGGACTTACACTTTATCATCGTTTCTATGAAACCGATTCTGACGGTTCGGTAGCCTTTGCTCCTTGGGGCAACACGGTATATCTGTATGGTGCAGATGGCACGTTTGCCATCGTCACTGCCGATACAACCGCATGGAACGCAGGCGTTTCGGTTCCCGAAAAGTTTAAGGGTACCGTTATTATCCCGGTTGAATCTATGAGAGCAAGTGCATCTGATAGCACTTTCTCTGATACCCTTTACAGCACACCGAACCTGGCTCTTGAAATTGAAGCCAAGGGCTACGGCACCGAAGCTGACCCCGATATCGACGCAGGCAAGAGCATTTATTACGACAACTTTGCCTGGTACGTAGATCCGATAACCCCTGAAGAGGGAACCGTTTTCTCGGCTACCGAAAATTCCTCGATGAATATCGAAAGCGTTATCATCGAGCCGGTTAAGACAGTTGAAATGTGGGTTAAGACCACAGCTACAACCGACGGCACTATTTTAAATAAGAAGTTCCGTGACAACGGTGCTTCTGCAGGCTCTTACAACCTCAACGTTGTAATAAACGCTGCAGGTAACCCCGTGTATAACATTGCTGACGGTCAAGGCAACTATGCCTCCTGCACCTTTAGCGACGTTGTTGTTAACACCGGCGAATGGACACACATTGCATTTGTTCAGAAGGCCGAGAGCATCGACCTTTACGTTAACAGCGCTCTTGCACAGAGCATTGCCGCAACCGACTTTGACGTTGTTGTAAACGGCAAGCTGACTGTTGGTCACGTATTCGGCAACGCTGTTACCGGAAAGACCAACTATTTCGACGGCGAAATTTCCGAGCTCCGTCTTTGGAGTACCGTACGTACCCCGTCCGAGCTTTATTATAACGCCGCAACCGCACCTGAGGATACAAACGGACTTATTGCACGCTGGGCACTTTATGGTGATGAACCGTTCAGCAATGCCCTCGGTAATTATAATATAGTAGAATACGACTATGAAACCAGCGCAGAGGACGAGGCATACGCCGAGTACAGCGCACCGGCAGCCGACGGCGAATACACCATCGCGTTCCTGCCCGACACACAGATTGTTAACCGTTATTATAAGGAAGACTTCCCTGTAATTTACGACTGGCTAATCGAAAACAAGGATAAGTACAACATTGAGGCTGTTATGAGCCTTGGTGACATTACCAACGACAACGACGACGACCTAACTGCAGACGGCGTTATTGATGAGAATGGTGACGGCGAATGGGGACGCGCTGTAAAGCAGTTTGACCGTTTGACCGATGCAGGAATTCCGTGGACAATTATCCCCGGTAACCACGACTGCGCAGGCGGAAGTGTTGGTAAGAGAAACTACGCTAACCTTAACGCAGCATTCCCCTACAGCAAGATATCCCAGTTTAGCTACTTCGGCGGCAGCTTCAGCGCCGACACTGTAGTAAACTCCTACTACTATCTCACAATGGGCGGCACAAAGTACCTGCTTCTCTGCCTTGACCAGGAGCCCAGAGCAAACGCTATTGACTGGGCAAGTCAGGTTATTGCTGCTCACCCCGATTACCGCGTAATCGTTACTACACATATTTATATGACCAGCCAGGGCGTTTACTACAACGCTGACACCTCTTATACAAGCTGGTCGGCCCAGAACCTCTTTGATAAGCTTCTTGGCAAGTACGAGAACATCGATATGGTTATCTGCGGTCACTCCTCTACACCCAACATTCTTACCCGTAAGGATGCAGGCATAAACGGCAATGATGTATTACAGGTAATTGTTGATACACAGGCAATTGACTACACCTATGATTCTGCTTCCTGTGTTGCTCTTGCAACCTTCTCGGCAGACGGAAATACCGTTCGTTGGAGCCTCTACTCTCCGACTCAGGACCTCTATCTTGACGAGGACAGCCAGTTCACCACCACCCTCGAGGGCAAGACCGGTGACCCGATTGTAGATTCCTCCTCCGCAAGCGACCTGTTTGTAGATCCGCTTGTTGTTCGTGATTTCACAACCTTCGATTTGTATCCGTCTACTTCCAGCAACGGTTATACCAGCACTCAGCTTACTATGGGTAAGGGCGTAGCAAGCCAGTCAATTTCTCTTACTCTGGCTGACAACGCATCTATCGTTAACCGTCAGTTTAAGGTTACACCCAGTGCAGCAGGCCGTTTTGACCTTGCATTTAAGAAGCTACCCAACCTTGTAACCGGTAACGAATATAACGCATTTGCATTCTATATTGACTGTTCTGAGTATCTCGAAACAGAAATTCCGAGCTTTAAGCTCAACTTCCGCGAGAAGTCGAAGGGCAGCAACGAAACCGCTTCCGGCACAGTATTCTATACCCTCACAGAGGACGGAAAGCTTACCAAGTACGTAAACGGCGGTAGCTGCGCTCTGCCCGCACAGTACAAGGGTTACGTAATCCTTCCGTTTGATAACAAGTGGTCTTCGGGCGAAAAAACAACTGCTGCCTTTGTTCAGGAGACACAGTCAAACACCGTTGAGGTATGCCTCAGAATAATGAGCAACCCGTCGGCAAGCCCGGTTTACTTCGATAACTTCGCATATCTTAAGAACTTCTCGGGTGAAGTAGGCGAGAGTGAGACTGCAAAGAGCATCACCATCACCGACAGCATCGCAGTTGATTATAAACTTGACAGCGCGGTACTTACCGATTATACTGATGTACGTGCAGAGTTTGAAGTAAACGGCGAGGTAACCGAG
>JAZUOJ010000111.1:0-4140 GCA_045604625.1 Acutalibacteraceae bacterium
GCCGATGAGGCGGCACAGTCTGCCCAGTCGGCCAAGCAGTCGGCCGAGGATGCCGGTAACGCGTCAAAGTCGGCTGTGGAATCGGCGCAGAAACTCGATGAAGCTGCAGGTGCGGTAGAGGAGTGCATTGAGGCGGCCGAAAAGGCAAAAGGTGCCGCCGAAAGCCATATCGTTATTGAACAGAACAAAAAGGCTGCTATGAAGGTATGGATAGGCACGTCGGAGGAGTACGGTGCCTTGACGGAAGAGGAAACAAACTGTCTTTACATCATAACCGACGACACCTTGGGTGATAGCTTACAGGCACAAATAAATACGCTTAAGACCGATTATGTGGTCGAGCAGGGGAAGGTCGGTGTTTGGAACTACCGCAAATGGGCAGGCGGAATTGCTGAATGTTGGGCGTATGAAGAATATGAAAACGTTTCCTTTTCAAATGCGCTGGACGGCGGCTATAGCAGCGGCGACATTTCAACCGAACTGCCGATAACCTTTATAAACGGCGCATCGGATACGAGCATACAGGGTAACGCAAACAAATTTTACGTTGTTGGCGGCGCCTGGATTAGCGACAATACGCTTTACTTCGACGTGCTTAGTTTACAAAATCAAACCGTAAACAAGGTCGATGTGCGTTGGTACGTAATAGGCAAATGGAAGTAAGGGGGCGGTAGTATGGCATATATAAACGGAAGCAGTGTTTTAATAAACCTTAAATACAGTAATGCCGACGAAGAAAAGGAAGTAATGAACAGGGTCTGGAATGCTATACAGGCCGGCGGCACACGCACAAGATATTCCTACGCCTTTACCCGCACCGCGTATAATAAGGAAAGCTTTAAACCTGTACACAGCTTTAAACCCACAGAAGTGGCTGATATGTTTTCTTATATAGACTGTGACAGCAGTGAAACCGTAGATATGGCAGAGCTTGAGGCACAGCAGGGAATAATCTTTGATTTTTCGGAATGTACCGCATTCACAAGAACGTTTGCCGGCGGTTTGTTTTCGGTGCTAAATATAATAGATTTAAGCAAGGCTGCCAGTCTGCAATACACCTTTTACGGCGGTTATGGCGATAAGAACCTAAAACGAATAGAAAGGCTTATATGTTCCCCAATAACCGCTTTTCACAGCAGCACCTTTAACCTGCAGTCTAACCTTGAATATATAGGTTTTGAAGGAACGATGGCCAAGAACGGACTTAATCTTTCGGCTTCGCCTAAGCTCACACACGAAAGCCTTATAAAACTTATCGCTTGCCTTAAGGACTATTCGGAAGACACGGGTGGTACCTCGTGGGTGGTAACGTTGGGAGAAGAAAACCTAAGCAAACTTACAAATGAAGAAATAGCTACGGCTACAGAGAAAGGATGGACATTAGCATAATGGAAAAAACAGTAGTAAATGTTATTAAACTCACCGCCTCTCAAGGTATGGTGCTCACAAACGGCGAGGTTTTCGGCAGCCAGGTTGTATATCTCGGCTGCAACGAATCCCCCGAAAATTGGAGCGAAATTACCAGGGAGGAATATGAAAAAATAAAGGAGGCAGAGCAGTGTCAGTAAAGACTTATTCGTATAAAAATCAGAAAAACGTTTTTGTTTCACCGCACACACAGGTAAAAGAGTTTGCCAGCATAAGCGGGGGGAAATTATATTCCGATAACGTACTTATAGATGAAAATCTGCTCTTGATGATAGAAAAGCTTTTTTCAAAGTTAAACTGCAAAAAGTATATTATTACAAGCGGATACCGCACCGCCGAACACGACAGGGCGGTCGGCGGAAACGGAGTAGGACAGCATACAAAGGGTAAGGCGGTGGACTGCCGGTTTTATGATAAAAACGGCAGTGTTATTTCGGCCAAAATAGTTTGCTGTGTCGCGCAGGATCTGGGCTTCCCCGGAATTGCCAATATATCCGCAAAATACCAGAACGTACACCTCGACGTTCGAGAAAACGGAACTTATAAAGGTGACGAGATAAAGGGTACCAACACCGTAACAAGTGACTTCTATAGTTACTTCGGTATAAGCCGTACCGAGGTTGCAAGATATACCGGCGAAACGATAGGGGAAACCGAAGCTTATTTTCCGAGATACGAGGGAATAACAAACAGCATAGTTACTGCCCTTAACGTCTTAAAGGTTAATTCGTCCTTTGCACACCGCAAGCAAATAGCGGGCGCCAACGGAATAAAGGGCTATATCGGTACCGCAGCACAAAACACAAAAATGCTTTCGCTCTTAAAGCAGGGCGCGCTTTTACGCCCCTAGGTGATGCTATGACTGCAGAAGAAAGAATAGCGGTTTTGGAAGCCAACGACCGCAATATATTTCATCAGCTTGACGAAACCAAGCAGGATATTCGCGTTTTGCTTGAACTGACCAAGGCGGTGCAAAAAATTGCCGACAAGACCGATAACACCGCAAGTTTACTCGAAAAGGTGGATAAGCGGCTTGCAAAAATTGAAAGGGCGCCGGCGGTCAACCTTAATAATTATAAGCAAACGGCTGTGGGTGCGATTATTTCAGGGGTAATCGGAATAATTTTAGGCGCATTTTTCGCGCTAATATTGAGGTGATAATATGAAAAAATTTTTTGGACGTTTCCGCTCGTGGGCATTGTGGCTTGCACTTGCTGCGCTTGTTACTTTCTGCGTAAAAGAGTTTGCGGGCGTTGACATTTCTCAAACGGTTAATAGGTTTATGAACGTGCTTTTGCCCGTTTTCGTGGCGTTTGGTATAGTAAACAATCCAACAGACAGCAAAAACATATAAAAAGCAGCGGCGGGGCGCACCTGCCGCTGCTTTTTGGCGTAAAAACAAAATATGATATAAAAATTTTCCAAGAAAACTAAAAGTGATACAAAAAGACAAATAATGATATCGACTTTTGGTTTTGCCATTTGTTATAATAATTATGCACAGAAATTCTTATAACAAGGAGTGTAATTTATGAAAAATGCCAAACGCAAGCTTTTGAGCATAGTGCTTAGCTTAGTGCTTATTGTCTCAATAGTTTATGTGCCCGTTGCAATAAATGCTGTTGCAAACGATACGGCACCCTTCGGCGGCACACTGGGACCGGAATGGAGCTTGGTTTCCAACGGTAACAGCGACGTTCCTGCCACTAATTTTGTTCACATAGTAAAGGAGCAAAAATCACAGGGTTACTCATCTCTTCGTGTCGGTCACCCCACAGAGGCAACCGATATAACCCTTAGACTCACCCTCGCGTCGGGAGGCAACGCCGACCACACGTACTCCGTTTATGCTATGAGCACCGCTACAGCAACATCTGCTGTTTTCACACTTAGAAACGGTGAAAACGGAGAGGGTGAAAACGCAGTCGTGAACGATGCTACTGCATCACTTACAACTGCATTTACACAATTTACCGGAAACTTGACAATTTCCGAGGAAAAGCTCGCTTTCGACGTTGCGCTTAAGCTGGATGCAGGCGTATATGTTTATCTTGATAGATTACAAATATACAACACAGCCAGCGGCCCCGAGCTTAACGTAGATTCTTCGTTTGAAAGACTTAACGTTAAGGCCAACGGCGCAAACACCTCTACTAACTATCCTTACGCCACAAAAGATTTTGTGAACGTAGTATCGGATAAGGCGAACGACGGCCAAAAGTCGCTTCGTATCGGTAATGCAAGTGTTGCTACCGATATAACGCTTAGTTGGATTATTCCAGCACCTGTCGTAAAGACTACCAGCTGGTATTTCACCGCCGATATGTTTGTTGACGGTGACGGACTTAACAGCGGTTCTTATATTTATATAGCGAACACCACCGGTGCACTTAAGGAGAAATCATCGAGTAGCAGTGGTTCAGGAAACTACCGCCGTATTATATTGTCCGATACCGCCATTCTTCCCACAGGTGAATGGCATGGCCTAACAAAGTCGGACTACACACGCTACAGCACCAATGCTGCAGCTGCGTCAAACTGCTATAACAGCGCATCCTATGCGTATCTGCAGTTTAAGGCTGTTTTAGATGCAGGCGAGTATGTGTATGTGGATAATCTTAAGGTTATTAACACTACAAACAGCGCAGTTAACCTGTTTAATGACGGCAGCTTTGAAAACGTAGACCTTTATGCCAACGATTTTACAACCAC
>JAZUOJ010000112.1:0-4410 GCA_045604625.1 Acutalibacteraceae bacterium
CTTCCTAAGACCGCTTGGCCTCCGACTTAAATCGTCTTTCCGTCGCTCATTTTCTGGAACGTGTAATAGAATAGCATTCCGTCTTCGGTGTGTCCCGTTGTGCAGCTTTCCATACGCTCTTTACGTTGGTCGGATATCGCATTTCCAAGCGAATATATGCAAACAGTGTTTCGTGTTCCGTCACTTGAAGTGAGCAACTCCATCGGCTGCACCACGTGCGGGTGTCCGCCCACAATTACGTCTACACCAAGCTCGCACAGCTTCTGTGCGATATTTTTTTGCCAACTATTAGGTGAAAGCTGGTATTCTTCACCCCAGTGCATATAGAAAACAACGCAGTCTGCGCCGCTGTTTCGCATATCGGATATCGTGTCTGCCACTTCTGTATAGAAAGCATCAAGGCGGGCGTAGTTAAAAGAACTGATAAGCGGGTTTGCTTCGGGCGATATTTTTACACCGTTAATTGACTTAACGGCAGCACTGTCGCTGACGTTTTCGTAGGTGTAGCACGCCATACCAATTTTAATACCGTTTATATCCCTTACGGTATAAATAGGCTCGTTTTCGTTTTCGCGCGTGCCTATAAAATCAATTTTCTTTTCCTTTAAAACGCGTGCCGTGCGTTTAAGCCCGAAAAGGCGCGTATCATAACAATGGTTGTTTGCGGTAAGAAGCAGGGAAAAACCGGCGTCCTTTACGTTATCAGCCAGTGCATCGGGTAGATTAAAGCAAGGATATCCCGCATATTTTCCCGATTCTTCGCCGCCAAGCGTCACCTCAAGATTAGCAACCGCGAGGTCGGCTTTCTTTAAATAGTCGCTTATAGCGGCAAAACAACCGGAAAAATCATATTCTCCTGTTTGTTTGTCGTAAGTGCCGGTTATAAGCGGCTCGTGCATCAGCAAATCCCCCATATTTACAACCGTTGCCTCGGAAACAATTTTCGGTTGGTTGTCGGTCGGGTCCGTTACAGATGATTCATCCATAACGCTTTTTGGTTTTTCCGGTTTGCCGAAAAATACAATTGAAACAATGCTGACCGCAACTAATAGAGTAAAAATTACGGGTATAATGTTGATTTTTTTCCTGTTTTCCAAAAAATCACTCCTACATAAACTGACAAAGCAGCATAGGTATAAACACTGCGGGCAGGTAATTTGCAACCTTGATTTTGCTTATATCAAGCAAATTAAGTCCAAGTGCAATAATTAAAAGGGAACCAACGCAGGTCATTTCATTTATAATAGTATCTGTGAGTAGCGGCGATATGAGATGTGCCAGTAAGGTTATACCGCCTTGAAGAATTAATACAGGTATTGCGGAAAATGCTACACCTATACCCATGCTGGAAGCGAAAACGACCGAAGAAATTCCGTCCAGTAAGGATTTAGTGTAAAGTGTGGTGTTATTGCCTGTGAGACCGCTGTCAAGTGAGCCGACTATTGCCATTGCGCCAACGCAGAAAAGAAGAGTGGCCGAAATAAAACCGTTTGCAAATTTTACGTTGCCGCCGTTGCGGTTTAATCTGTTTTCAACCTTTTTTGCAAGGCGGTTTAGCAGTGCATCTATGTCGATAGCTTCACCGATTACAGCACCCAATACGATTGAAATAATTGTAATAAGGGTGTTTTCTCCCTCTAGGGCGCCCTTTATTCCGATTAAGGCAACACAAAGGCCTACACCGTATGTTATGGTCTTATTTATTTTTTCCGGAATGCCTTTTTTTAACAAAAGTCCAAAAATGCTTCCTATAATTATGCTTAGAAAATTTACTATCGCTCCCATTTATATCATCTCCGAATAAATGAATGATAGCACAAACTTTTATGGATTTCAATAAATTTGACTTTACTTTTGCGTTTTGAAGTGGTAAAATGTGAATAGATTAAAGTGCTACAGGGTAGCATAAAATAAATTGAGGTGTTTTTATGAATAAAATTAAAAATCCCGCCACTGATACTTTTTTCGAAGCGATTCTAACACTCCAGAACGTTGACGAGTGTTATAAGTTTTTTTCAGACGTATGTACCATTAAGGAGCTTGAATCTATTTCACAGCGTTTTATCGTTGCAAAAATGCTTACCGATAAAAAGGTGTATAGTGAAATCGTTGCCGAAACAGGCGCCAGCACCGCGACCATCAGCCGTGTAAACCGTTCGCTTACGTACGGTGCAGACGGTTACGAGATGGTATTCGGACGTATGGGCAAATAGTATGGTCGGCTACGGTTGTTTTTCGAACTATTACGACATTTTAACAGACGACGTTGATTACAAAGGCCGCGCAGATTATCTGTATGGCCTTTTTAAGTCTTTCGGTGCAGTTCCGACGCTTATGCTTGACCTTGCCTGCGGAACGGGTAATTTTTCTCTTCTGTTCGCAGAAAAGGGAATTGACGTTGTCGGTGTTGACCCATCGGAGGATATGCTTTCTGTTGCGCGTGAAAAGGCAGCAAAACAGAAGGAAAACATACTGTTTTTGTGCCAGGCGGGTGAGGAACTTGATTTATACGGTACGGTCGACGGCGCTGTTTGTTGCCTTGACAGTATAAATCATATTACCGATGTCGATAAGCTTAAACGGCTTTTTTCGCGCGTGTCGCTTTTCTTGGAAAAGGATAAGCTGTTTATATTCGATGTTAATACAGTCTATAAGCACGAACATATTTTGGCAGATAACACCTTTGTGCGTGAAGATGACGGTTTGTTTTTCGTCTGGCAAAACAGTTTTGATAAAAGCAGTAATTCAACCGAAATTTATCTTGATTTCTTTATAGAACAGGACGGTGTTTACGTCCGCGAGAGTGAAGATTTTTGCGAACGCGCCTACAGTGACGCCGAGCTTAAATGTATGTTGGCAGAGGCTGGACTTAAGGTTGAGGCAGTTTATGGCGATATGACGACGTCACCGCCGAATGAAGACAGCGAGAGAAATATATATGTAGTAAGAAAGGTATAAATATGGGCAAAATCGTTAGATGTATAACCTCCGACGGCACCGTCATGGCTGTCGGTATTGATTCCACAGATATAGTAAACGAGGCTGTTAGAATTCACGAGACCTCCGCGGTTGTTTCTGCCGCACTTGGCAGATTGCTGACGGCAGCTTCTATGATGGGCGATATGCTTAAAGGTAAGGACAATAGCATTACTTTAAAACTTTCCGGTGACGGACCTGCCGGTTCAATTATCGCAGTTTCAGATTATCTTGGAAACGTACGCGGTTATGTTATGAATCCTGTAGTGGAAATTCCGCTGAACGTAAAGGGGAAATTAGATGTCGCAGGTGCTGTAGGCAAAAACGGAACACTTTACGTAATTAAGGATGTCGGACTTAAAGAACCGTATAACGGTTCTATACCCATCGTTTCGGGCGAAATTGCCGAAGACATTACCGCATATTATGCAATAAGCGAACAGATTCCCACGGTATGCGCTCTTGGCGTATTAGTAAATCCCGACCTTTCTATTAAGGCTGCAGGCGGCTATATGATTCAGCTTTTACCCACAGCCGACGACGGCATAATTGATAGGGTTGAAAAATCTATCGAGGGTATTTTGCCGGTTACGCAGATGCTTGATAAGGGTATGGATATTGAAGATATAGTAAAGACGGCGCTTAAAGATTTTGAGGTTGAAGTACTGGATAGCGGTTCTCCTGAATATAAATGTAATTGCAGCAGGGAACGCGTTGAACGTGCACTTATCAGCACGGGAAGAGAAGAACTAGATAGTATGGCAAACGAGATGCCAAACATTGAAGTTAAGTGTCATTTTTGCGACAAAATATACAACTTTACGCCCGAGGAAATAAGAAAACTTGGTTGTTAGAAAAAAATGAAAAAAAGTTTAAAATAAGTGTTGACAAATTGTATCGCTTGTGGTAATATATTGCTTGTCGCCGGTTCAGTTACACGGTTGCAACAAACGGCGCTAGGTTACGTGGGAGCATAGCTCAGCTGGGAGAGCATCTGCCTTACAAGCAGAGGGTCACAGGTTCGAGCCCTGTTGTTCCCACCACCTTTGGCCTGGTAGTTCAGTTGGTTAGAACGCTAGCCTGTCACGCTAGAGGTCGTGGGTTCGAGCCCCATCCAGGTCGCCATTTTTTTGCCTCTGTAGCTCAGTCGGTAGAGCAGGGGACTGAAAATCCCCGTGTCATTGGTTCGATTCCGATCGGAGGCACCATTCGCGGATTTAGCTCATCTGGTAGAGCGCCACCTTGCCAAGGTGGAGGTAGCGGGTTCGAGTCCCGTAATCCGCTCCAGAAAAGGACGCTTAAAGATTAACTTTAAAGCGTCCTATATTTATAAGGCACCATAGCCAAGCGGTAAGGCAGAGGTCTGCAAAACCTTTATTCCCCGGTTCGATTCCGGGTGGTGCCTCCAAAAAACACTCGTTCTCTTGAACGAGT
>JAZUOJ010000113.1:0-12470 GCA_045604625.1 Acutalibacteraceae bacterium
CACGGAACCGACGTATATCTCGGCAACGCAAAGGACTTAATCGATAAGGGAATTTGTACAATTTCCGAGGTTATCGGTACGCGTGATAACATAATGGTTACCTTATATATAGGGGACTGGACAGCGCGCTCGCATTTAAAATTACCGAAACAGTACGTAAGGGACTTGTGGCAAAGGGTGCCGTCTCGCCCGAGGAATGGAACGATATGGCAAACGCAATGCGCGAGCACGGCGTTCCCGAGTGGTATATTGACAGCTGTCATAAGATAAAGTATATGTTCCCAAAAGCGCACGCGGCGGCCTACGTTATTTCGGCGCTGAGACTTGCGTGGTACAAGGTGCATAGGCCCATTGAATTTTACTGTGCTTTCTTTACCGCACGTCCCGAAGATATTGAGGTTGAAACCGTAATGCGCGGCATTGATGCCGTGCGCCAACGCATAAACGGAATACGCGCCAAGGGCAAGGAAGCAACACCCAAGGAAACCGACGTTTATAATAAGCTGCTTATTATAAATGAAATGCTCAGTCGCGGACTTGAGATACTTCCTATTGACCTTAAAAAGTCGCACGCTACGCGTTACCAGTTGGAGGACGGCAAAATGCGTCTGCCGTTCTGTGCTATGTCCGGTGTAGGCGATAAGGCGGCTTGGGCAGTATACGATGCTGCTCAAAACGGAGATTATATCTCAAAAGACGATTTACAGTCGGCTGCGGGCGTTTCAAAAACCGTTATTACTGCACTTGCAGACGTTGGTGCACTGGGTGATTTGCCCGATTCTAATCAGATGTCACTGTTTTAATGTGCGTTTTGATTAAATTGTATATAAAAATTGAATAACTTTTAGCAAAATAACCAAAAATCAGTCCTAAAGGTTGCATTTTTGTAATATCTCGGTATAATAATAGTATCACGAGGTTACAAATTCGTAACTTTTTAAAGGACTGATTTTTATTTTAGGACACCTTAAAAACCTGCTTTCACAGGCAAAGGACATTTCTAAAAATACAATAAAAGCATTCAAAGATTCAAGCATCCGCGTTAAGCTGGTAGTAACGGTTTTAGGCGGCGCTTTATTTTTGTCTGCAGTAAGCTCTGTGCTTAATCTTCGTTTGGCTTATAAGGTAAGCTATAATGACGAGGTTATGGGTTACGTTGCCGACGTTAGTCAGATATCCGAGGTCGAGACCGAGGTTTTAAGCAACATAAAAGCAGACCACCCCGAAGATTATGTAGGCGCTACAACAGCTCGTCTTTCTCTTACGGTAGGGGGCAGAATTATAGCCACCGATGCCGTTGCAGAAAATATTTTAAACGACGAAGAGAACGTTGTGCCTGTATTGGTGCTTACCGTTGACGGAAGCGCGGTTCTGGCTGTAAACGATACCGCCAGCCTTTCTTCGGTTCTGGATGCTCGTCTTAAGTCTTTTGCCGATGGCTGTGACGAGGTTTCGTTTGTAAAAAACGTTGACATCGAAACCGGTTATTTCCCCGCAGCAAAGGTTTCTACATTAGCAGAGGCCCGCGACTATATAAAGTCGTTGGAGGTTAGGGCCGTAAAGACCGAAAGCTATGTTGATACTTTAGCTTTTGAAACCGTAAAGACCGAAAGCGATTCTTATATTAAAGGCTACAGACGCGTTACAAGTGCAGGTAAAAACGGCACCGCCGACGTTACCGCAACCGTAACTTATATAAACGGCGTTGAAACCGCACGCGAAATTATAACCAGCACAACAATTACCGAGCCGGTGGCTCAGCAGGAAATTGTTGGTACAGCTGTTGTAAGCAAGAGCAAAGCAGGCACAGATTTATTTGCCTGGCCGCTTGCGCGTGCCTCGCGCCAGTACATTTCTTCATACTACGGTGATGGCAGAGGACACAAGGGTATAGACATTGTGTCGCCTAAAAACACCGCCATTTATGCCGCTATGGGCGGTACAGTAACCTATGCTTCCTACCGTAACGACTACGGCTATCACGTAGTTATTGACCACGGCAACGGTTATAAGACTCTTTATGCTCACGCTTGTGAACTTAACGTAAGCGTTGGTCAGGTAGTTGAACGCGGCGAAACTATAGCATTTGTTGGTTCTACAGGACAGTCTACAGGTAACCATCTCCATTTTGAGATATACGTAAACGGCGTTAGAATCAACCCTATTGATTACATCGAAAAATAGCAAAACAAAAGACGGGTAACCCCCGTCTTTTTTCTTTTATGTGGGTTTTGTAACTTGACACTATACAATATATGGTATATTATATAATAGATATTTTATGCGAGGTAGTATTATGGCAAAAAAGACCACATACGATAATGAAAGTATATCCAGCCTAAAAGGCGCGGACCGTGTGCGAAAAAGACCGGGAGTTATATTTGGCTCCGACGGTTTGGACGGTTGTCAGCACTCGGTAGTTGAAATTATTTCCAACTCTATCGACGAGGCTCGCGCAGGCTACGGTAAAAAAATAATAATAACACGTTATGCCGACCATTCTATAGAGGTAGAGGATTTCGGCCGCGGCGCACCGGTAGATTTCAACACGAAAGAACAGCGCTTTAACTGGGAGCTGCTTTACTGTGAACTCTATGCCGGCGGTAAGTATAACGACGAGCAGGGCGGCGGTTACGATTATTCTCTGGGCCTTAACGGTCTTGGCCTTTGCTCCACCCAGTATGCTTCGGAGTATATGGATGTTGAAATAAAGCGTGACGGCTACAAATACAACCTCCATTTTGAAAAGGGTGAAAACGTCGGCGGACTGCAGAAAGAGCCGTTTTCCGGCAGGGCGACAGGTACTCGCACCCGATGGAAACCCGACCTCGACGTATTTACAGATATTGATATCTCGGCTGAGTTTTTTGTCGACTTTATTAAACGTCAGGCAATTGTAAACGAAAACATACTTTTTGTTTTCCGCAATCAGGTGGGAAACAAGTTTGAACAGCAGGAGTTTATTTATGCCGACGGTATACGCGAATACGTGTCGGAGGTTGCCGGTAACGATGCACTGTCAAGCGTACAACTATGGCAGGCAGAACGCACGGGACGTGACCGCGCTGATATGAAGGATTACCGTGTCAAGATAAATGCTGCACTCTGCTTCTCGAACAAGAACCAGATTAAGGAATATTATCACAACTCCAGTTGGCTTGAGCACGGCGGCTCGCCCGATAAGGCCGTTCGCAGCGCCTTTGTGTCACAGATAGACGCATACATCAAGCAGAACAATAAATACAACCGCAACGAAAGCAAAATAACCTTTGCCGACGTTGAGGAATGCTTAATTATTGTAATTTCCTCGTTTTCGACCCAAACCTCGTACGAAAACCAGACCAAAAAGTCTATAACCAATAAGTTTATATACGAAGCAATGGCCGATTTCTTCCGCCATCAGCTTGAGGTATATTTCATCGAAAACAAGGCCGAGGCCGATAAGATAGTCGACCAGGTACTTATCAATAAAAGAAGCCGTGAACGCAGCGAACGCGAGCGTCTTAATATCAAGAAAACTTTACAGTCCAGCAACGATATGTTAAGCCGAATTGAAAAGTTTGTTGACTGCCGCAGCCGCGACCGCGACGTGCGAGAACTGTTTATAGTTGAGGGTGATTCGGCATTAGGCTCTGTAAAGCTCGCCCGCAACGCCGAATTCCAGGCAGTAATACCCGTACGCGGTAAGATTTTAAACTGCCTTAAGGCTGAGTACGAACGCATATTTAAAAGCGAAATCATAACCAACCTTATAAAGGTTCTGGGCTGTGGTGTCGAGGTTAAGTCAAAGGCTAATAAAGATTTATCAACCTTTGACCTTAACGCGCTTCGTTGGAACAAAATAATAATCTGTACCGATGCTGACGAAGACGGTTTCCAGATACGCACGCTCATTCTCACAATGATTTATCGTCTTATTCCCACCCTTATAGACGAGGGAAAGGTGTTTATAGCCGAAACCCCGCTTTACGAGATAACTACTAAAGAAAAGACCTACTTCGCTTACGATGAAAAGGAAAAGGCGGAGATTATGACTAATATGGTAGGGGACGCAAAATGTACGGTTCAGCGTTCAAAGGGTCTTGGTGAAAACCAACCCGATATGATGAGCCTTACTACAATGAACCCCGAAACCCGCCGTCTGATAAAGGTCAACCCCGAAGACGCCGAGGCAACCGCCCATATGTTTGATATCCTGCTCGGCGATAATATTGAGGGCAGAAAAGAAATAATAACCGAAAAAGGCTATATGTATATAGCCGATGCTGATATAAGCTAGAAAGGTAACAATAAACTATGCCTCCTAAAAAGAAAAAGCAGGTAGAAATTAAGACTACCGTAGATGCGTCAAAAGCATATATTTCGGGCGCGGGAACTATAGTTGAACAGCCGATAACCGAAACGCTGGAAATAAACTATATGCCCTACGCGATGAGTGTTATTCTCTCGCGTGCCATACCCGAAATTGACGGCTTTAAACCGTCGCACCGCAAACTTTTATATACTATGTACCTTATGGGACTTCTAAACGGTGCAAAGACAAAGTCGGCAAACATTGTGGGACAGACTATGCGTCTTAACCCGCACGGTGACGCCGCAATATACGAAACAATGGTGCGCCTTACCGAGGGTAACGAGGCGCTACTTCACCCGTTTGTAGAGTCCAAGGGTAATATGGGTAAAGCCTATTCGCGTGATATGGCCTATGCCGCCCCGCGATATACCGAGGCAAAGCTCGCCCCCATATCGGCAGAGCTTTTCCGTGATATCGACCGTGATACGGTTGACTTTGTGGACAACTACGATGCCACAATGAAGGAGCCTACACTTTTCCCCGTAACCTTCCCGACGGTGCTGGTAAACGCAAACAAGGGTATTGCGGTTGGTATGACCAATACCATCTGCCCATTTAATCTGCGTGAGGTTTGCCGCGCCGAAATAGAATATATAAGGGACGAGGACGTAAACATAGCCGACTACCTTACAGCACCCGATTTTCCGGGCGGGGGAGAACTGCTGTATGACCGAGGTGAAATGGAGAAAATCTATGAAACCGGTCTCGGCAGCGTAAAGGTGCGCGCGGTATATAGTTACGATAAATCTCAAAACTGTATAGACATTACACAAATACCGCCCACTACTACGGTAGAAGCGATTATAGAAAAAATCATAGACCTTGCAAAGCAGAAAAAGGTTACCGAAATAAACGACATCCGTGACGAAACCGACCTTTCGGGTCTTAAGATAACCATAGACCTAAAGCGCGGAACCGACCCCGAAAAGCTTATGCAAAAGCTGTTTAAGATGACACCCCTTCAGGACAGCTTTTCCTGTAACTTTAATATTCTGGTCGGCGGTACTCCCCGTGTTATGGGCGTTAAGGAAATACTTTGCGAATGGACGGCTTTCCGCGTTGAATGTGTAAAGCGCAGGGTTTATTTTAACCTTAACAAGGCAAAGGAAAAGTACCACCTGTTAAAAGGTCTTCAAAAGATTTTGCTTGATATCGACAAGGCTATAAAAATTGTTCGCGAAACCAAAGAGGAAAAGGAAGTTATTCCCAATCTTATGATAGGCTTCGGCATTGACGAGATTCAGGCAGAATATGTAGCCGAAATCAAGCTTCGTCATTTAAACAAGGAGTATATTTTAAAGCGTCTTGAGGACGTTGAAAATCTTGAAAAGGAAATTGCCGAGCTTGAAAGCACTCTAAACTCGCGCACCAAGGTGCTCAAAATTATAATCAAAGAGCTTGAGGCGGTTTCCGATAAATACGGCAGAGACCGTAAAACCGCCCTCATTTCTGCAGAGGAAAATCAAATAACCGTTGAGGAAACACAGGTTGCGGATTATCCCGTGCACCTATTCTTCACCAAGGACGGCTACTTTAAAAAGATAACGCCGCTTTCCTTGCGTATGAGTGGTGAGCAAAAGCTAAAAGAGGGCGACGAAATTACCCAGACCTGCGACTCAAACAACACGCACGAGCTTTTGTTCTTTACCGATAAGTGTCAGGTTTACAAATCGCGTGTTGACGATATGCCTGACGGAAAGGCAAGCCAGCTCGGCGAATACATTCCGTCAAAACTCGGCTTTGAGGAGGGCGAGTCTGCCGTTTATATGGTGGACGTTACCGACTACAAGGGCTATATGATATTCGTGTTTGAAAACGGCAGGGTTTCAAAGGTGCCGCTTGACGCCTACAAAACCAAAACGAACCGCAAAAAACTTATAAATGCCTATAGCTCAAAATTCCCGCTTTCGGCAATACTCTATATACCCGAGGACACCGATATCCTGCTTACCTCTACAAACGGCAGAATGTTGCTTCTCGGAACCGGTATGCTCACGGCAAAGGTAACAAAGGATAATAACGGTGTTGCCGTTATGACGCAGAAGAAGGGGCAGAGGATTTTCTCGGCTACACTATATAGTGACGGAATGCTTTCTGACCCGCATCGCTACCGTACCCGTAACCTTCCCGCCGCGGGAAGCATAAAGCGCGAAGGTATTTCGGGCGAGCAAATGACAATATAAAACAAAAGCCGTCCGCGAAATGCGGACGGCTGTCAGCCGAAGTACAAACGCAAGCACAAAAATAATTTCGTCTGACAATATTATTTATTTCTGAAAACCGCGGAAATATTACTTCCAATGTTTGACAAATATGACCATTTGTTATATTATTACTGAGTTAGATTTTTTCTTGGGGGATATTTATGCAAAAAGAACTTGCTAAAACCTACGAACCGAACGAGGTTGAAGACAGAATTTATAAATTTTGGCTTGACGGCAACTACTTCCACGCAGAGGTAGACCAAAACAAAAAGCCTTATACAATAGTTATCCCGCCTCCAAACATCACAGGTCAGCTCCATATGGGACACGCACTTGACCAAACGCTTCAGGATATTCTTATTCGTGCAAAGCGTATGCAGGGCTATAGTGCATTGTGGATGCCCGGTACCGACCACGCCTCAATAGCTACCGAGGCTAAGATTGTTGAGGCGATGCGCGCCGAGGGCATAAGCAAAGAGGACTTAGGCCGCGAAAAGTTTTTGGAGCGCGCTTGGGAATGGAAAGAAAAATACGGCGGAACAATTATTTCGCAGCTTAAAAAGCTTGGCTCTTCATGCGACTGGGAGCGCGAGCGCTTTACTCTGGACGAGGGCTGCTCAAAGGCAGTACGCGAGGTTTTTGTTCGCCTTTACGAAAAGGGACTCATCTACCGTGGCGAGCGCATCATAAACTGGTGCCCGCATTGTCACACCTCCATCTCGGATGCCGAGGTAAGCTATGATGAGCACGACGGAAGCTTTTGGCATCTGCGCTATCCGTTATCGGACGGCAGCGGATATTTAGAGCTTGCAACAACCCGCCCCGAAACTATGCTGGGCGACACCGCCGTTGCCGTTCACCCCGACGATGAGCGTTATAAGCATCTCGTTGGCAAGACTGTTACGTTGCCGCTTGTCGGTAAGGAAATTCCGGTTGTTGCCGATTCATATGTTGAAATGGATTTTGGTACGGGTGTTGTAAAAATCACACCCGCGCACGACCCCAACGACTTTGAGGTTGGCCTGCGCCACAATCTGCCCATTATAAACGTTATGACCGACGACGCCAAAATGACCGACGACTGCGGCAAATATAGCGGTATGGACCGTTACGAAGCCCGCAAGGCAATCGTTCAAGACCTTGAAGAGGGCGGTTTCCTTGTAAAGGTTGAGCCTATGAAGCACAACGTCGGTTCCTGCTACCGTTGTAACTCGGTTGTTGAGCCGCGCATTTCGAAGCAGTGGTTTGTAAAGATGGAGCCGCTTGCAAAACCGGCTATCGACTCTGTTCGAAACGGAGATATAACACTTATCCCTGCACGTTTTGAAAAGACCTATTATAACTGGATGGAAAACATCAAGGACTGGTGTATTTCGCGTCAGCTTTGGTGGGGACATCGTATTCCCGCCTGGTACTGCGAAGACTGTGATGAGGTTATCGTTGCGCGCGGCGAGCCTTCGGTTTGCCCCAAGTGCGGCAGCACACACCTAAGACAGGACGAGGACACTCTTGATACTTGGTTCTCATCTGCACTTTGGCCTTTCTCCACCTTGGGATGGCCCGAGGAGACACTTGAATATAAGTATTTCTATCCGACAAACACTTTAGTTACCGGATACGATATAATATTCTTCTGGGTTTCTCGTATGATATTCTCCGGACTTGAATACACCGGAAAGGCACCGTTTGATACGGTTCTCTTCCACGGTATCGTCCGCGATGCTCAGGGTAGAAAAATGTCTAAATCTCTCGGCAACGGTATCGACCCGCTTATAGAGATTGAAAAGTACGGCGCCGATGCCTTGCGCTTTACTCTGGCTACCGGTAACAGCCCCGGAAACGATATGCGCTATTCGCCCGAACGCGTTCAGGCAAGCCGCAACTTCGCTAACAAGATTTGGAATGCAGCACGTTTTGTGCTTATGAATCTTGACGAAGACGAACCGGCACCCCATCTGCCCGAAAAACTGTCTTTAGAGGACAAGTGGATTATATCTAAATATAACGACGTTGCCGCCGCAGTAACCCAAAACCTTAATAAGTATGAACTCGGCCTTGCCGTAAGCAAGCTTTACGACTTTATTTGGGATATATTCTGCGACTGGTACGTTGAAATTGCAAAAATCAGATTAAATTCAGATGATGCCGAGGCCAAGAAGACCGTAAAGGCGGTGCTCGTTTACGTATTCTCAAATACAATGAAGCTGTTGCATCCCTTTATGCCGTTCATAACCGAGGAAATTTGGCAGACTCTCCCGCACGACGGAGAAACCATTATGACCTCAAATTGGCCCGAGTATAGCGAGGAACTCACCTTCCAGGATGAGGTAGCCGAGTTTGAAAAGATAATTGCCGCGGTTAAGGCAATACGTAATCTGCGCGCAGAAATGAACGTACCGCCTTCACGTAAGGCAAAGCTGTCGGTTGAAACCTCCAGCCCCGAAACCTTTACTTTGGGCGCTCCGGTTCTTATGCGACTGGCAGGCGGTTCGTCGGTTGAGGTCGATATCGAGCTTTCAATGCCCGATGCACTGCGTGCCGTAACCGATGACGCTACAGTTTATATCCCGATGAACGAGCTGGTTGATTTCTCGGCTGAGCTTGCCCGTCTGGAAAAAGAACTTAAAAATGCTCTTGCGGATAAAGAGTTCTCTGAAAAGAAACTTAACAACCCCGGCTTTGTGGCAAAGGCTCCGCAGGCGCTTATCGAAACCCAGCGTGCACAGCTTGAAAAGACGCTTGACAAGATTGCAATGCTCGAGGGAAGTATCGAATCTATAAAAAAGCAAATGTAGTAAATACAGACCGTGTGTAAGCGCACGGTCTGTAGTTATAGGATGATGTAGATGAATTATAATGATGCACTTGAATATATCCATTCGCTCTTGCGTTTTGGAAGCCGTCCCGGACTTGAGAGGATAAGAGAACTGCTTTCGTTTCTCGGTAACCCGCAAAACGATTTGAAGTTTATACACGTTGCGGGTACTAACGGTAAGGGATCGGTCTGTACTATGCTGGCAGAGGTGCTGAAAACCGCAGGCTATAAAACAGGTTTATATATTTCTCCCTACGTTACCTGCTTTCGCGAACGCATACAGGTGAACGGAGAATATATAAGCGAGTCCGATTTGGCCCGCCTTACGGCTGTTGTCAGGGAAAAGGGAATAGAGGTTACAGAGTTTGAGTTTATTACAGCCCTCGCATTTCTTTATTTTAAAGAAAAGGGCTGTGACGTTATCGTTCTTGAAACCGGCCTTGGCGGCAGACTTGATGCTACGAATGTAATAAACAGCCCGCTTGCCTGTGTCATAACCGGAATAGGACTTGACCATACCGCCGTGCTGGGTGACACGCTGGAAGAAATAGCGGGAGAAAAGTGCGGTATAATAAAGGAAGGCGCACCAGTATTTACAACGTATAATCAACCCCGTGAAGCTATGGGTGTTATAAAAAGGAATTCCGGTGTTACCGTAACCGATGCATCGGCGCTGAGTTTTGCCGAGTCGGACATTTCAGGCAACCGGTTTTGCTATAAAGGTCATAGCTACCAAACGGGACTGATAGGTGCGCACCAAATTGAGAATGCAATGCTGGTAATCGATGTGCTAGATGGCATCGGCCTTAACGTTTCCTGCGATTCGGTAAAGAAAGGTATATCATCCGCTCGCTTTGCGGGAAGGCTTGAGCTTATAAGCCAAACCCCTACCGTGCTTATGGACGGTGCACATAACCCGCACGGTGCGGCTGCGCTTGTGCGCGAGCTTAAAAACCACAAGGGCATTGCTATGATAATAGGTATGATGGCCGATAAGGCGTGTGAAGAGGTTGTGTCTATGCTGGCACCGCTTTGCAAAAAAATCATAACCGTAACCGTAACCGACAATCCGCGTGCCATTGATGCAAATGAGCTTAAAGAAATTGCGTCACGTTATTGTCGCGATGTTTCGGCGGCTCAAAATTATATGGAAGCGCTGGAGATGACAAGGGGAGAGGATACAGTATTTATAGTCGGCTCTCTTTATCTTGCGTCCTCAATACGGCCTTTCGCGCTGGATTTTTATAATTCTCTTTAAACCGACAACCAAATACTGTCTTTTTCTAGGCGGACAAGTCTTAAAATAGACTTGTCCGCTTAATTTTTTTATCGAGGTGATAATCGTGTCAGTAAAAATTGAATTTAGTGATAATACTGTAATCGCATATTTGGAGGGCGAGCTGGACCATCACACAGCAAAACCTATGCGGGAGGAAATCGACGCGGCGGTGGAAAGCAATACTCCGAAACTTCTGGTGCTGGATTTTAAAGACATAACCTTTATGGACAGCTCGGGCATAGGACTCGTGATGGGAAGATATAAGCTCGTTTCAAAATATAATGCAAAGCTTACAATAACCAACCCGTCGCCGCAGATATATAAGGTAATGCAGCTTGCAGGACTTTCGCGTCTTGCAACCATTGAAAAAGGAGACTTGAAAAATGAAACAGTTAAATAAATTTACCCTAACGACTCTCTCTAAATCGACCAACGAAAGCTTTGCTCGCGTGGCGGTTTCGGCTTTCGTAACCCAGCTTGATCCTACGCTGGACGAAATCAACGATATAAAAACAGCCGTATCCGAAGCGGTAACTAACTGTATTGTTCACGCATATAAGAATGAGATAGGAAAGATATACATATCGGTGCGCATTTTAGAATGTAATGTAGTAGAAATAAAGGTGCGCGATACGGGTTGCGGAATTGCGAATGTAGAAAAGGCTATGGAACCGCTTTATACAACTGCCGGTGGCGAACGTGCGGGACTCGGCTTTGCGGTAATGCAGAGCTTTATGGATAACCTCCGCGTGGTATCAAAGGTAGGAAAAGGCACAACCGTTACTATGAAAAAACGTATCAGCGTGCGTGTGCAGTCAAATGGATAACCGCGACGCATTTATAAATGAAAACCTGGGCTTAGTACATTCGTGTTGCAAACGCTTCTCGGGCAGAGGTATCGAATATGATGATTTGTTCCAGGCCGGCTGTATAGGACTTATAAAAGCGGCAGATGCTTTCGATGAGGGGCGAGGTTTCTGTTTTTCTACCTATGCGGTCCCTGTAATATTGGGAGAAATAAAGCGTATGTTCCGCGACGGAGGTACTATAAAGGTATCACGAAGTCTTCAGGAGTTGTCCATTAAAATCAAGTATCAGAAAGAAAAGGCGGTCAAGGAGCAGAACAGAGAATTGTCGGTAAGTGAACTGGCGTCAATTCTGTCGGTCAGCCCAGAAGAGGTGGCGGAATCACTCTGCGCTACGCAGCCTACGGTTTCACTGACATATGAAAGCGAAGACGAGATACACGAGCTCGAACTCGCAACAGAGGATAACGGAGATATGCTGACCGATAAGCTGCTGCTGGATGAATTGCTTTCACGTTTGCCCGAAAGCGATAGCCGACTAATCAGACTGCGCTATTTTTGCGGCAAAACACAAAGCGAAACAGCAAGCGAATTGTCAATGACACAGGTGCAGGTATCCCGCAGCGAAAAGAAGATATTATGCCGTCTTAGACAAATGCTTTGTGAATAATGATATGTAAAATTGGAAATAATTGAATTGTAATAACACACTTTTCACAAACAAAAATATTTTTAAATTTTTTTGTAAAAAAGTGTTGACAATGGGAATAAGGTGTGGTATTATAATCGGGCGCCCTTGAGAGGGCGGCGAAGTTGAACCTTGAAAATTAAACAACGATAAGAAATAAAAGGACCCGACGATTCCAAAGAGAAATTTGGAGTAAAGAGGACAAAAGATACGCTAGGTATCGTTTGTGAGAGAGCAGAGAATGCTCTAAGATAGGTATTGACGCGAAAGCGTGAATATACAATATTTTAGAGAGTTTGATCCTGGCTCAGGACGAACGCTGGC
>JAZUOJ010000114.1:0-4326 GCA_045604625.1 Acutalibacteraceae bacterium
ACCCTGGCGGCCCAGCTTTACGGAGAATTCAGAGAGTTTTTTCCGGAGAATTCTGTGGAATATTTTGTTTCCTACTATGACTATTATCAGCCGGAGGCTTATATACCCGGCACCGATACGTATATTGAAAAAGACTCGGCAATAAATGACGAAATAGACAAGCTGCGCCATTCTGCCACCTGCGCTCTTTCCGAGCGCCGTGACGTTATTATTGTCGCCAGCGTTTCGTGCATTTACAGTCTTGGTAACCCTATTGATTATCGTAGTATGGTAATTTCTTTGCGTGTGGGAATGCAGAAAAGCCGTGACGAGCTTTTAAAAAAACTGGTTGACCTGCAGTACGAACGCAACGATATAGGCTTTACCAGAAACAAGTTCCGCGTCCGCGGTGACGTTGTTGAAATTTTTCCGTCATATTCTATGGATAATGCCATAAGGGTTGAATTTTTCGGTGATGAGATTGACCGAATCTGCGAGGTAAATACCCTGACCGGCGAGGTAAAAGCAACGCTAAAGCACGCGGCAATTTATCCTGCATCGCACTATATTGTACCGCCCGATAAGATGGGTGACGCTTTAAAAGAAATAGAAGATGAAATGGAGCAGCGAGTTAAGTTTTTCACCGAAGAAGGAAAACTTATCGAAGCACAGCGAATCCGTCAGCGCACCGAATACGACGTTGAAATGCTACGCGAAATCGGCACCTGCAAGGGTGTTGAAAACTATTCGCGCGTGCTCTCGCGCCGACCTGCAGGAAGCACACCATTTACGCTGCTTGACTATTTTCCGGACGACTATTTGTTGTTTGTCGATGAATCGCACGTAACGTTGCCGCAGGTAAGGGGAATGTACGGCGGTGACCGTTCAAGAAAAGAAAATCTTATCGAGTTTGGTTTCCGTTTGCCGTCGGCATTTGATAACCGTCCACTTAATTTTAACGAATTTTATTCACACGTCGGCCAGGCGGTATTTGTGTCCGCGACTCCGGGTGATTTTGAAAAGGACAAGGCGGCACAGGTAGTTGAGCAGGTTATTCGTCCTACGGGACTGCTTGACCCCGAAATTTCGGTGCGCCCGTCTGAAGGACAGATAGACGATCTTGTTTCTGAAATCAATATTCGTGCAGAGCGTGGCGAACGCGTTTTGGTTACCACGCTTACCAAAAAAATGGCAGAGGATTTAACCGAATATCTTGAGGGTGTTAACATTGCCGTCAGGTATATGCACTACGACATCGATACCATCGAGCGTATGGAAATAATACGTGATTTGAGAATGGGAAAATTTGACGTTCTGGTGGGCATAAACCTGCTGCGAGAGGGACTTGATATTCCGGAGGTTTCTCTTGTGGCTGTTCTGGACGCCGATAAAGAGGGCTTTTTGCGCAGTGAAACCTCACTTGTTCAGACAATAGGGCGCGCTGCACGTAACGCAAACGGTACTGTGATTATGTACGCTGACAGCGTTACCGATTCTATGGAACGGGCAATAAGAGAAACGCTCAGACGCCGCGAAATCCAAAAGCAATATAATGATGAGCACGGCATTGTGCCTACTACAATCGTAAAGGATGTACTCGATATTATAGAAATCGGTACGGGTGAAGGCAAGGCAGAAAAGGATAAACCCGGAAAGCATATGACCAGGGCCGAAAGGGAACAGATGATTCAGCGTCTGACACGCGAGATGAAGCTGGCGGCCAAAATGCTTGAATTTGAGCACGCAGCACACCTTCGTGACCGCATACAAAAACTGAGAGAAGGAAAATAAAAAAGCCGTCAATTGACGGCTTTTTGTTTTTCATATTTTGACAATAAAAAATGTTTACTTTTATAATAATATGAGTTAAAATAATAATATATGCGTACAATTTTTCGGAGGAAATATGGCAAACGATAAAATAATTATCAAAGGTGCAAACGTTCATAACTTAAAAGGGGTAAATGTTGAAATCCCGCGCGATAAATTGGTTGTTTTTACCGGTCTGTCGGGTTCGGGAAAATCGTCACTTGCCTTTGATACCATATATGCCGAGGGACAGCGTCGCTACGTTGAATCCCTGTCTTCGTATGCGCGTATGTTCCTAGGACAAATGGAAAAACCCGACGTAGAAACCATTGAGGGGCTTTCACCGGCAATATCGATTGACCAAAAAACCACCTCTAAAAATCCGCGTTCTACCGTTGGCACGGTTACCGAAATTTACGATTATTTGCGTTTGCTTTATGCGCGTGTCGGTGTTCCGCACTGTCCTGTCTGCGGAAAGGAGATTTCGCAGCAGACCTGCGACCAGATAGTGGATAAGGTTTGCTCACTTAAGAGCGGAACCAAGATACAGGTTTTGGCACCGGTTGTCCACAATAAAAAGGGCGAGCATCAAAAGGAATTTGAATCGGCAAAAAAGTCCGGTTACGTTCGTGTTCGCGTTGACGGAAATATATATGACCTTTCCGAGGAAATAAAGCTTGAAAAGAACAAAAAGCATAATATAGAAATCGTCGTTGACCGACTTGTTATTAACGACGACGTAAAAAGCCGTCTTACCGACAGCGTAGAAACCGCCGTAGGAATTTCGGGCGGAATTGTCGTAATTGACGTAGTCGGCGAAGAGGAAATGGTTTTCTCTCAGAACTATGCCTGCGAGGAACACGGAATAAGCATACCCGAAATGACCCCCACAATGTTTTCCTTTAACAATCCTATGGGCGCCTGTCCTACCTGTATGGGACTCGGTATGTTTATGAAGGTTAATCCGCGTCTTGTGGTGCCTAACGAAGAGCTAACACTCCGCGTGGGCGCGATAAAGGCTTCGGGATGGAGTATTAAGGGCTGGTACGGTCAGGAAAACTCCGTTGCCACAATGTATTTTACCGCTTTGGGCGAAAAATACGGTTTTACACTTGATACAAAGTTTAAGGATATCCCAAAAGACGGACAGCACGCTCTGCTTTACGGTACGGGCGGCGAAAAGCTGCCCCTTAAGCGCAGCGCAATGTGGGGCGGCGGCACACATATGGCGGCCTTTGAGGGAATTATCAATAACGTTGAACGCCGCTATAAGGAATCGTCGAGTGAAATATCGCGTAACGAGCTTGAAACGCTTATGACCGAGTCTGCCTGTCCTACCTGCGGCGGCGCCCGCCTTAAGCCCGAGCCGCTTGCAGTAACGGTTGGCGGCAAAACAATAAAAGAGTTTTGCGATATGTCGGTCACCGACGAGCTTGCATTTATATCCACGCTTTCGTTCGGTGATATGCAACAAAAAATTGCAGGTCCGATTCTAAAAGAAATAAAAGAAAGATTAAACTTCTTAAACAGCGTAGGTCTCGATTATCTGACGCTTTCGCGTTCGTCCGGCACGCTTTCGGGCGGCGAAAGTCAGCGAATTCGCCTTGCAACCCAGATAGGCTCATCGCTTATGGGTGTTGTGTATATTTTGGACGAGCCGAGTATAGGACTTCATCAACGCGACAACAACCGCCTTATTGCAACGCTCAAAAGGCTTCGCGACCTCGGTAACACACTTATAGTTGTTGAACACGATGAGGATACAATACGTTCGGCAGACTACGTTGTTGATATCGGTCCCGGTGCGGGTATACACGGCGGTAAAGTAGTTTGCGCCGGTGAGGTTAAGGATATTGAAAACTGTGCAGATTCAATAACGGGTGATTATCTTTCTGGCAGGCGCGTAATTGCGGTGCCTAAAAACCGCCGTAAAGGAAACGGTAAATATTTAACGGTTAAAGGTGCCAAGGAAAACAACCTTAAGGGAATAAACGTAAAAATTCCGCTTGGTGAGTTTGTTTGCGTTACGGGCGTGTCGGGCTCGGGAAAGTCGTCCCTTGTTAACGATATTATTTATCAGGAACTGGCCAGAAGGCTTAACGGTGCAAACCGTATTTCGGGCGAACACAAGTCAATCGAGGGTGTTGAGAATCTTGACAAGGTTATAGACATTAACCAGGCGCCCATTGGCCGTACTCCGCGTTCAAACCCCGCCACATATACGGGCGTTTTCACCGATATACGTGAACTTTTTGCCTCTACAAAGGATGCAAAAATGAAGGGCTATACGGCAGGACGCTTTTCGTTTAACGTAAAGGGCGGCAGATGTGAAGCCTGCGAGGGCGACGGAACGCTGAAAATTGAAATGCACTTTTTACCCGATATTTACGTACCGTGCGAGGTTTGCGGCGGCACGCGCTTTAACCGCGAAACCCTTTCGGTTAAGTACAAGGATAAAAGCATTCACGACGTGCTTGAAATGACGGTAGAAGAGGGTATGCACTTCTTTGAGCATATACCGAAAATTCACAGAAAACT
>JAZUOJ010000115.1:0-12783 GCA_045604625.1 Acutalibacteraceae bacterium
GGCATCAATGTCGATAGCCATACCGCAGGTTGCGTGCGAAATAGCATCTACTGTGTTTTTTATTTTAAATTCAGCATTATGAAAACGCTTTTTATAGTTAATATTACTTTCCGTCGTTTCGGCAATCTTAGCCATCGTCTGTACCGCTTGTATCGGATATTTTCCGGCGGCTGTTTCTCCCGACAGCATTATTGCACTTGTACCGTCATATACGGCGTTTGCAACGTCGGAAATTTCGGCACGGGTAGGACGCGGGTTATGAATCATTGATTCAAGCATCTCGGTAGCGGTTATAACCCTTTTGCCGAGAAGACGGCATTTTGTAATAAGCTTTTTCTGTACCGCCGGCACCTCTTCAAAGGGAATCTCTACACCTAAATCGCCTCTGCCGATCATAATACCGGTACACTCAGCACAAATTTCTTCAATATTATCAATACCGGTGCGATTCTCTATCTTAGCAATTAGATCAATTCCCTCACCGCCGTGCTGTGCCAAAAAGTTTTTGACGTCCAGCAAATCCTGACGACAAGAAACAAAGGAACAAGCAATAAAATCTACGTCGTTTTCGATTCCGAAAAGCAAATCATCCATATCCTGCTGGCTCAAATATTCCTGCTTAAGCTGCTTATTCGGAAAGCTCATGCTTTTTCGGTCAGAAAGCTGACCGCCGGTTAAAACCCTGCACAGTATATCAGTCTGGGTAAGACGTTCAACACAAAGTTCTAAAAGTCCGTCGTTTAAAAGTATGCGGTCTCCTACCGCCAAATCGTTAGGAAGTCCCTTATAATTAACCGATACGCTCTTTTCGTCGCCGACAATCTCATCGGTCGTAAGAGTAAACAAATCGCCCTCCTGCAGCATAATTTTGCCGTTTTCGAAGGTTTTGATTCTATACTCCGGACCTTTTGTGTCCAGCATAATGGCAATAGGCATATTCAGTCGGTTGCGAACGCTTTTTATCATTGAAATTTTCTCAAGATAGTCTTCGTGAGTTCCGTGAGAAAAATTTAGTCTGGCAACATTCATACCGGCAAGACACATTTCTTCAAAAGTCTTTTCATCGGAACAGGCCGGCCCCATAGTACAGATAATTTTGGTTTTGCGCATAATATGACCTCGCGTTGTTATTTTATAAAAATATTATATACCAAATAAAACACTAAAACAATATCATTATTAAGATTTTATTATTAAATAATTATACACAAAAAATTCATTGCTTTTGTAAAATTATGCAGTATAATAATTTTGTAATATTTTTTAGAAGGTGTTTTTATGTGTTCCAAACCCAATAAACACATATTCGGGCGTGTTGTGCTGTTTTTATTACTTGCGCTCGGAATCATAGCCTTATTTTCAGCCCACTGGTACACCAAAATATACGGTGACGTGGGCTTTGATGCCGTTATGTTCACATTATTCACAGATATGGGCAGCGTTGAGGGTGGAATCGTTTCCGATTATCTTTTAAACAGTCTTCTGCCTGCCGTTATTTTGTTACTGATTATATATGCTATAATATTTTTCATACCGTTACCACGTAAAAAAAGGCTGATAAAAAACCGTTTTTCATTGCTTCCCTACTGGCTTTCTGCCTTAATTTCGGTTTTAGTTTCGGTTTCACTTTTTATAACTGCTACTTTCCATTCAGGACTTTCAAACTGGATATTTAATAACGTAAAACATACCGACATTTATGAACAACAGTACGTTGCTCCTGAGGATACCCAAATAACCTTTCCGGAAAATAAAAGGAACTTGATTTACATATACCTTGAGTCGATGGAAACCACCTTTTTCAGCAAAGCTCTGGGTGGGGCGCTTGAAACCAACGTAGTTCCCGAACTATATAATTTAGCTAGTCAAAACACAAATCTTTCGCAAAACAATTCTGTTGGAGGCGCGAGAACCGTTTCGGGTGCCACGTGGACCGTAGGTGCAATGGTTGCTCACACATCGGGACTCCCGCTGAAACTGCCTGTGGGTATTGACGGCAACTCCTTTAGCGAGTATTTTGATGAATTCCTGCCGGGCGTTACAACCATTAACGATATTTTATCCGATGAAGGATATAATCAGGTATTAATGTTCGGCTCTGACAGCGAATACGGTGGCAGAAAGTTTTACTTCCAGCAGCACGGAATTGATAAAATACTGGACTTATACACTGCATATGATGACGGAGTTGTACCCGACGGATACTGGAAATGGTGGGGTTTTGAGGACAAGCACCTTTACAGTTATGCAAAGGACGAATTAAAGAAGCTTTCGAATCAGGATAAGCCCTTCTCTTTTACTATGCTGACCGCAGACACTCACCACATCGGCGGATACGTATGCGACCTGTGTAATTCTAATTTTGAAGAGAAATATGAAAACGTATATTCCTGTGCCAGCAAACAACTTTATGAGTTCATTGGGTGGCTGCAAAAGCAAGATTTTTATAATAACACTACAATAATTATAACCGGCGACCACTACAGCATGGATGACGGTTATATGCAGAGAAACACCGAAGCAGGTTTTACACGCAGGGTTTACAACTGTATCATCAATCCTGCTGTGTCAGATGAAAATACAAAGAACCGTGACTTCACAACGCTGGATATGTTTCCTACCACACTTGCGGCTATGGGATGCCAAATTGAGGGTGAGCGCTTAGGTCTTGGCACTAACTTGTTTTCTAAAACACCGACTCTATCCGAAAAATACGGATATGATAACTTTAATAACGAACTTGCGCTCACATCATCTTACTACAACAAACAGTTTTTAAACCTAAAATAATAAAACCCCGTACGGCTACGTACGGGGTATTATTTTTATTCGTAATCAACAACGTCAACCCAGGAAAGTAAAAACTCTTGTTCGTGCTCATTGCCTTTTACAGACTGCGATGCTGCAACAATAGGCATCCATTTCTGGACATATTGTTTTGCCGTATTGCTCTTTTTGCAGAAAAGGTCTAAATAAGCCTTGGCAATTCCTTCTTCACCTTCAAGGCAGAAAAGCAGATAGGTTCTTGCCACATCGGCCGAGGCATTACCCTGTGTTGCGTGCGACCAGTCGAGAATATACATCGTTCCGTCATTCTTCACAATAATATTTGACGGGTTAAAATCGCCGTGACAAACCTTATTGTGTTTAGGCATACCCTCAAGGCGGGTGTGAAGCTCGTAACGCGTGGTTGCATCCAGTTTAGTAGCACTGATTTTTCTGTTCATCTTATCCTTTAATTTATTAAGGAGAGGACAAGTTTTGTTTTGTATCTCTATTTGCAGGTCAACAAATTTATCCAGATACTCCTGCAGTCGATCGGGATGTTTTTCCATTAAATCCGCAAGAGTGTCACCCTCAATAAAATCGGAAACGATAGCCCATTTACCGTCAATCATAGTAACTTCGTGTATTTTCGGTATGTTTAGTCCCGTTTCTTCAATACGTGCCTGATTTAATGCCTCGTTTAAGACGTCGGCCTTTGAAAAGCCTTTTTCAAAAACTTTAATACATTTATCGCCGTCTCTATAAACCTTTTTTGTGTTTCTTACTGCGATTATGTTTTCTAATTTCATATAAACCCTCCTATGCCTTAACAGTCTCGTTGCCGTAATAGGCACTAAGATACATCTGTTTAATTTCGCTCATAAGCGGATAACGCGGGTTGGCGCCGGTGCACTGATCGTCAAACGCCTGCTCAACCATATCGTCAAGTCTTGCAAGAAAATCATTCTCATCGGCAACATATTCTTTTATTGTCTGCTTAATTCCTACACGCTGCTTTAATTCGTCCAAAGCCTTTATAAGATTTTCAAGCTTCTCCTCATCGGTTGTTCCGCCTAAGCCTAAGTAATCGGCGACCTCGGCATAGCGCGAAAGCGTGTGAGGATGATCATACTGAGAAAAAGTACCCATTTTTGCAGGTGCTTCGCAAGCATTGAAACGTAAAACCTCATCAATCATAAGCGCATTGGCAACACCGTGCGGCAGATGATGGAAAGCGCCCAGCTTGTGTGCCATAGAATGACATACACCAAGGAAGGCATTTGCAAAAGCCATACCCGCCATAGTAGCGGCATTGGCCATTTTTTCTCTTGCCTCAATATCGACTAAACCGTTGTCGCATGCGCGCGGAAGATATTCAAAAATTGTCTTTAATGCCTTAAGGGCAAGGCCGTCGGTATAATCTGTTGCAAGCATTGAAGCATAAGCCTCCAGCGCATGTGTAACAGCGTCGATTCCCGATGCGGCAGTAAGTCCTTTAGGTGCAGACATATGTAAATCGGTATCGATTATTGCCATATTAGGCATAAGCTCATAATCGGCAAGCGGATATTTAACACCGGTCTTTTCATCTGTAATTACCGCAAAAGGAGTAACCTCGCTACCCGTGCCGGCAGAAGTGGGCACCGCGATAAAATATGCCTTTTCACCCATCTTGGGGAATGTATAAACGCGTTTACGAATATCAACAAAACGCATTGCCATATCCATAAAATCAGCGTCCGGATGCTCATAAAGCACCCACATAATCTTGGCGGCGTCCATAGCACTACCGCCACCCAGAGCAATAATACAGTCGGGCGCAAAAGCGGTCATTTGCTCTGCACCGCGAATGGCGCATTCAAGAGTAGGATCGGGAGCAACGTCAAAGAATGTTGTGTGAGCGATTCCCATCTCATCAAGCTTGTCGGTTATGGCTTTTGTATATCCGTTACTATAGAGGAAATTATCTGTAACGATAAATGCTCGCTTCTTGCCCATTACATTTTTAAGTTCGTCTAATGCGACGGGCAGGCATCCTTTTTTAATATAAACCTTTTGCGGTGCACGGAACCAAAGCATATTCTCTCTCCTCTCGGCAACTGTTTTAATATTAAGTAAATGCTTAACGCCAACGTTTTCGCTTACAGAGTTACCTCCCCAGGAACCGCAACCAAGCGTAAGCGACGGTGCAAGTTTAAAGTTATATAGGTCACCAATACCGCCGTGCGATGAAGGCGTATTAACAACAATACGGCAGGTTTTCATTCTTGCTGCGAACTCATCAAGTTTCTGCTTTTCGGTGACCTCATTTAGGTAGATTGAAGAAGTATGACCGTAACCACCGTCTGCAACAAGCTGTTCAGCCTTCGATAGAGCATCCTCAAAGTCGTTTGCTTTATACATAGCAAGCACAGGAGAAAGTTTTTCGTGGGCAAATTCTTCGGAAAGCTCAACACTCTGAACTTCACCGATTAATATCTTCGTGCTTTCAGGCACTGTAACCCCTGCCAAAGCGGCAATAGTTACAGGCTTCTGGCCTACGATTTTCGCGTTGAGTGCGCCATTGATTATTATTGTTTTTCTAACCTTTTCGGTTTCCTCGTCGTCAAGGAAGTAGCAGCCGCGTTTTTTAAACTCATCCTTAACCTCATTATATACTTCCTTCAGAACAATAACCGACTGTTCAGAGGCACATATCATACCGTTATCAAAGGTTTTGGAATGAATAATCGAATTAACGGCAAGCAGAATATCGGCTGTAGTATCAATAATAGCAGGTGTATTACCGGCGCCAACACCCAAAGCGGGTTTTCCGCTGGAATAGGCTGCCTTTACCATACCGGGACCGCCGGTAGCAAGAATAATATCTGACTCCTTCATAAGAAGGTTGGTCATTTCGAGGCTGGGTACGTCTATCCAAGAAACTATGTTTTCAGGTGCACCGGCAGCAACTGCGGCCTCCAATATAATTTTTGCGGCAGCAATAGTTGAATTCTTTGCGCGCGGATGAGGGCTTATTATTATGCCGTTTCTGGTTTTCAGCGCCAACAGTATCTTGAATATAGCTGTAGAAGTTGGATTAGTCGTAGGAATAACCGCACCGATTACACCGATAGGTTCGGCTATTTTTTTAACTCCGTAGGCCTTATCCTCTTCTATAACACCGCACGTTTTTGTATCGCGATAGGCATTATATATATATTCAGCCGCAAAATGATTCTTAATTACCTTATCCTCAACAATTCCCATTCCGGTTTCTTCAACCGCCAGTTTGGCAAGCGGTATTCTCGCCTTATTAGCGGCAGTAGCGGCAGCGCGAAAAATAGTATCTACCTGCTCCTGGGTATAGCCCGCAAACGCTCTTTGCGCCTGTCTTACAATACCCAAGGCCTCTTCAAGGCGTTCAACGCTGTCGACAAAGGTTTGTGTGTTGTTCATATTATTACCTCCAATAAAATTTCAGAAGATATCAATTTCTCAAACCTGAATTGTCAATATTTTAACATACTTTTCAAACCATTTGAAATACCAATTTCGCATATTAGTTATATAAAAAATGATATAGCCGGCAAAACCACTGCCGGCTATAAAGTATTATTTAAATATTTTTCCTGCCGAATGTTTAAGCTCGGTAATGAAAAGATTATCGAGTTCGGTTAGCTTATAATCCTTTCTATAAATTAAAACGTCCTTATACATTTTTCTGTTTTCAGAGCATATTCTCTCTACTAATCCGTAACGGTCAAGCAATTTTTTAGGAACGGATGAAACCCACATAAAAGTATCCTTGTTTTCGGACAACAAATCAAATTGACTGGCTCGTTCAAACACGTATATTCGCCTTTCAATATCATCGGGCAATTCTTCCTTTTTTACCTGTGCAAGAGACAGCGACGGAACAAACGGGTCAGCGTGAGCTATTTCAACAAAATCTGTCAAATCGGAAAATTTAATATTTTCCTTATGGGCAAGGCTGCAGTCCTTGCTCATAACCAAAACATAATGGAACTCGGTTATGGTGCTAAACGCAAGCCCCTTCTCTTCCAAAACAGCCTTAAAATACTTATCGTAATTGTTTGCATACCTTATAATGCCTAGTTTATAATCGGCATTTAGTATATTATCTATAGCACGTTTTGAATTAGTTTCCTTATAAAAAATTTCCGCAGGAGTGTTTGCAATCTTGGTTGAAAAACGCGAAAAAGCATCTGAAATATAGCACGCTCTGGGGACCGAAATAGAAAAGCGTTGGCACGGCTTTATCTCCTGCTTATACATATTCTCTATTTCATTTATTTGGGATAAAATCTTTTTGGCATAGCTAATAAACTTTTCGCCATCAGGTGTCAGCATCATACCCTTTGAGGAACGGTCAAAAATGCAAATTCCCAAATCGGCCTCCAGTTCTTTTACCGAACGGCTCAGATTCGGTTGCGCTATCATAAGTTTATCTGCAGCTTTATTTATTGAACCAAACCGCGCAATTTCGACGGCATATTTCATATGCATTATGTTCATAACATCACCCTTTTTTAGATTATATCAAAAAAGATAACAAAGAGCAATAAAAAAAGAGAGCAGATATCTGCTCTCTTTTAATTTAAAACAGTCCGGTAATTATACCGTTTTCGTCAATATCAATGCGCTCAGCTGCAGGAACCTTAGGAAGACCGGGCATTGTTAAAATATCTCCTGTTAAAACAACGATGAAACCGGCACCTGCCGAAATTTTAACGTTTTTAACAGTAACCGTAAAGTCTTCGGGTGCGCCAAGCTTAGTCGGGTCGTCAGAAAAACTGTACTGTGTTTTCGCAATACAAACAGGGCACTTATCAAAACCAAGTTTTGTAAGCTGCTCTATCTGTTTTTTAGCGGCAGGTAAAACGTTAATACCGTTACCGCCGTAAACCTTTTTAACAACAGCCTCAATTTTATCCTCAATAGTGCCGTCAAGCTCGTATGAGAAGGTAAAATCGCCCTGCTCTTCTTCGCAAAGACGAACAACCTCGCGTGCGAGTTCAACACCGCCCTTGCCGCCTTCTGCCCAAACGTTTGAAAGAACGGTATTTACACCGATTTCTTTGCATTTTGCAATGATAAAATCTATTTCCTTATCTGTATCTGTCGGGAATCTGTTAACAGCAACAACACACGGCAATTTATAAACGTTGCTGATATTGGAAACGTGACGAAGAAGATTCGGTATACCCTTTTCAAGGGCTGTTAGGTCTTCTGTGCCAAGTTCGGTCTTTGCAAGGCCGCCGTGCATCTTAAGCGCGCGTACTGTTGCAACAACAACGACAGCATCAGGTGTGAGTCCTGCCATACGACATTTAATATCAAGAAATTTTTCAGCGCCTAAATCTGCACCAAAGCCGGCCTCTGTAACGGTGTAATCACCCATCTTTAGCGCGAGCTTGGTTGCCATAACAGAGTTACAGCCGTGGGCGATATTAGCAAACGGACCACCGTGAACAAAAGCGGGTGTTCCCTCAAGTGTTTGAACCAAGTTGGGTTTAAGTGCATCCTTTAAAAGAACGGTCATTGCGCCGGCAGCCTTAAGCTGGCCGCAGGTTACGGGTTTATCGTCGTAGGTGTAGCCAACAATAATGCGGGACAAACGCTCTTTAAGGTCAGAAAGCGAGTTTGATAGACAAAGAACCGCCATAATTTCGCTGGCAACGGTAATATCAAAACCGTCCTCACGCGGAACGCCGTTAGCCTTTCCGCCCATACCGTCAACAACGAATCGAAGCTGACGATCGTTCATATCAACACAACGTTTCCAGGTAATCTTTCGAACATCAATGCCTAAAGCATTTCCCTGCTGGATATGGTTATCAAGCATTGCAGCAAGAAGGTTATTTGCTGCACCGATGGCGTGGAAATCACCCGTGAAATGAAGATTTATGTCTTCCATAGGAACAACCTGTGCATAGCCGCCGCCTGCGGCACCGCCCTTTACGCCAAAAACCGGTCCTAAAGACGGCTCACGAAGTGCGACGGTAACGTCCTTGCCGATGAGGCGTAAACCGTCAGCAAGACCGATAGTAGTTGTTGTTTTACCCTCACCTGCAGGTGTAGGAGTAATAGCGGTAACCAAAATCAGTTTGCCGTCTTTTCTGTCGGTTTCCTCAAGCAAAGAAAGGTCAATTTTTGCCTTATAATTGCCGTACTGCTCAATATATTTTTCTTCAACATGTGCAGTCTTTGCTATTTCGGTTATATGCTTCATTTTACAGGACTGTGCAATTTCAATATCTGTTAAATAAGCCATATCTTTTCTCCTTTAATAAATAGGATACTGTGCGCAGAGTTCTTGTACCTCTCTTGATACGCGTGCCTTGTTGCCTTCAAAGTCATTTACGATATCACCAAGCCAGCCGGCAATAAGCTTCATTTCCGGCTCTTTAAATCCACGTGTAGTAACAGCAGGTGTACCAACACGAAGACCGCTTGTAATAAACGGACTTTGCGGATCATTAGGAACGGTGTTCTTATTAGCGGTAATATGAACCTCGTCAAGGCGATGCTCAAGCTCTTTACCGGTAACATTATTCTTTATAAGATTAAGGAGTATAAGGTGGTTATCGGTTCCTCCCGATACAACGTCAATCCCGTTCTTCTTAATCTCATCACAAAGCACGGCAGCATTCTTTACAATCTGCTGTCCGTATGCCTTAAATTCATCGGTAAGGGCTTCGCCAAACGCAACAGCCTTAGCAGCAATAATATGCATAAGCGGACCGCCCTGTGTACCGGGGAAAATTGCCTTATCAATCTGTTTTGCAAGTTCTTCCTTACACAGTATCATACCGCCACGGGGACCTCTTAAGGTCTTGTGGGTGGTTGTGGTAACAACGTGCGCATGCGGAACGGGAGACGGATGAACGCCTGCGGCAACAAGACCTGCAATATGTGCCATATCGACCATAAGGTATGCGCCAACGGTATCAGCAATTTCGCGGCAGCGCTTAAAATCAATAATTCTTGAATATGCACTGGCACCTACAACGATTAACTTCGGCTTGCATTCCTTTGCAATTCGCTCCATCTCGTCGTAATCAATCATTTCGGTAACAGGGTCTACGCCGTAAGGAACAACGTTGAAATATTTACCCGAAATGTTTACGGGTGAACCGTGTGACAGGTGTCCGCCCTGCTGCAGATTCATACCCATAACGGTGTCACCGGGATTAAGAAGTGCGAAGAAAACAGCAAGGTTTGCGCTCGCACCGCAATGCGGCTGAACGTTAGCGTGCTCTGCACCGAAAAGCTCACACGCGCGTTTGCGTGCAATTTCTTCAACAATATCAACACACTGGCAACCGCCGTAGTAGCGCTTGCCGGGATAACCCTCGGCATATTTATTTGTTAAAACACCGCCAGCAGCAAGAAGTACCGCTTTTGAAACAATATTTTCCGAGGCAATGAGTTCAACATTGTGTTGCTGACGCTCGAGCTCAAGTTTACAAGCATCCGCAACCTCGGTATCAAATTCTTTTAGTTCTTCGAAAAAATACACCTTAAAACCTCCTATTTAAAATAGCGTACAGCCGATTCAAACATTCGGATATCATAGTTGCCGGGTACGTTCTTATAGAGCCCGTCGCCTATTCGTTCACTATGGCCCATCTTACCGAATACCCTACCGTCGGGTGAAGTAATACCCTCAATAGCATACATAGAATCGTTTGGATTAAAGTGAACGTCACTGGTAGCATTACCGGCTAAATCGACATATTGAGTAGCAATTTGACCGTTTTGTGCCAGTTTCTTTATAAGTTCTTCACTTGCTAAGAATCTTCCCTCGCCGTGTGAAATCGGAACGTTGTAAACGTCGCCAACGTTTGTAAGGGCAAGCCACGGTGACTTGTTTGATGCAACACGTGTACGCACAATTCTGGATTGATGGCGTGCAATAGTGTTAAATGTAAGAGTCGGACAATTTTCGTCTGTATCGATTATTTCACCATAAGGCACAAGTCCCAACTTAATAAGTGCCTGGAAACCGTTACAAATACCGCACATAAGTCCGTCACGGTTCTTAAGCAGGTCGTGAACGCCATCCTTAATAGCAGCATTTCGAAAGAATGCAGTAATAAACTTACCGCTGCCGTCCGGTTCGTCACCGCCGGAGAATCCGCCGGGTATGAATACCATTTGCGCTGTTTTAAGTGAATCGGCAAATTTTTCAACACTTGACTGAATTCCGGAAGCACTTAGGTTATTTATGACAATTATCTCAGGTTCAGCACCTGCATCACGTACCGCCTTAGCACTGTCAAATTCACAGTTTGTTCCGGGGAAAGCAGGAATCAAAACCTTCGGCTTTGCAACCTTGATAGCAGGAGCAACGCGGCTGTCTGCCTTATATTCAAAGTTGCACATTGCGGTCTTGCGGTCAGGAATGTTACAGCTGTATACACTCTCTAGCTTGTCCTCGTATGCCGCTAATATATCACAAACAGAAACGGCTTCGTTTTTATAGGAAATCGCACCGTCATCGGTAACAGAGCCGATAAGGACTGCATCTTCTAAATCTTCGGTAGCCTCGAGGACGAATCCACCGTATGAGTATCCGAAAATTGCATTGATATCAATATCCTCAAATTTAAAGCCGAGACCGTTACCAAAAGCCATTTTCATAACAGCCTCACCCACGCCGCCGAGACAAGGTGTATAACAGGAAACAACCTTTCCGCCACGCATAAGCGCGGTCACCTGGGCATAAACGGACATAAGCGAATCGGTCTTCGGTAAACTGTTATTATCATATTCGGGATAGATAACGTATACCTTATTGCCGGACTTTTTAAATTCGGGCGATACAATATCCTTAACCTTTTCGGTTGTAACAGCGAAAGAAACAAGTGTCGGAGGAACGTCAATATCCTCGAACGAACCACTCATAGAGTCTTTACCGCCGATGGAACCAATGCCGAGCTCTTTTTGTGCCTGGAACGCACCCAAAAGTGCTGCTAGTGGCATACCCCAACGTTTACCGTCCTTGCCGGGATGCGGGAAATATTCCTGGAAGGTCAGGTAAACATCCTTAAACTCGGCGCCTGTAGCAATGAGCTTTGAAACCGATTCAATTACGGCTAAATATGCGCCGTGATACGGACTCTGCTCAGTAATAAACGGATTATATCCCCAAGACATAAGTGAACAATCGTCTGTGTGCTTTTTCTCTACAGAGATTTTTTGTACCATACTCTGAATAGGTGTTAACTGGTTTTTACCGCCAAAAGGCATTAAAACAGTTCCGGCACCAATTGTGGAGTCAAAGCGCTCGGAAAGGCCGCGTTTTGAGCAAATATTCAGGTCCTTAGCCATAGCCATCATATTATCGGTAAAACTTCCGCTAACCGTTTTGTGTTCAAGCGCAGGCTTTTCCGGGGTTATAACAATATGTTTTTCAGCACCGTTGGAATTAAGGAAATCACGACTGATATCAACAATTTTGTTTCCGTTCCAGTTCATAACCAGACGCGGCTCGGCTTTTACCACAGCAACAGGACAAGCGTTAAGGTTTTCGCTTTCAGCCAGTTTTAAAAACGCATCAACGTTTTCCGGCTCGATAACAACAGCCATACGTTCCTGCGATTCGCTTATTGCAAGCTCGGTACCGTCAAGTCCCTCGTACTTTTTGGGAACAGCATTAAGATCAATTTCAAGACCGTCTGCAAGTTCACCGATAGCAACAGACACACCGCCGGCACCAAAGTCATTACAGCGCTTTATCATACGGCAGGCAGTCTTATTTCTAAACAGTCTCTGTAATTTTCGTTCTTCGGGGGCGTTACCCTTTTGAACCTCTGCACCGCAGGTCTCAACAGAATGGGCGTTATGTGCTTTTGAAGAGCCGGTAGCACCACCTATACCGTCACGGCCGGTAGCGCCGCCAAGCAGTATAACAATATCACCGGGTGCCGGAACCTCGCGTCGTACGTTTTCGGCGGGGGCGGCAGCAATAACAGCACCAATCTCCATACGCTTTGCAGAAGTCGGATC
>JAZUOJ010000116.1:0-12172 GCA_045604625.1 Acutalibacteraceae bacterium
GGTCCTTTTATTTCTTATCGTTGTTTAATTTTCAAGGTTCAACTTCGCCGCCCTCTCAAGGGCGCCCGATTATAATACCACACCTTATTCCCATTGTCAACACTTTTTTTACAAAAAATTTAAAAATATTTTTGTTTGTGCAAAGTTATCATTTTTGTGTATTTGACGCCGCCGAAAAGGGAATAATTGTTACAAACAATAGGAGGTTTTTTATGAAAAAATTTATCAAAATACTCTGCCTCGCCCTTATATATATAATATGTATAGCGCCGACCTGTTTTTCGCTTTCAAAAATCGGTTCGCGAGGAACGGAGGTAGTAAGTATTCAAACACGTCTTTCCGAGCTTGGCTACTATAACTACAGCATTGACGGCATATTCGGCACACGCACGCAGACCGCCGTTAAAAATTTTCAGCGGGATTACGGCCTTACGGTTGACGGAATAGCAGGAACGCGCACCCTGCGTGCACTGGGCATTCAACAATCGCAAAATGGCGGCTATTTTTCCTCAGCCGACTATGAGCTTTTGGCGCGGCTGATTTCGGCAGAGGCGCGCGGAGAACCCTATAGCGGTCAGGTAGCGGTAGGCGCGGTGGTGCTGAACCGCATCGAGCACCCGTCCTTCCCCTCGACGTTAAGCGGAGTAGTTTATCAGTCGGGTGCTTTTTCCTGTCTTTACGACGGGCAGTTCTACGAACCGGTTGCCGATTCTGCCTACAGCGCCGCGCGCGACGCAATTAACGGAATGGATCCATCGGGCGGCGCGATATACTATTATAATCCCGTTACAGCGACCAACAAATGGATTCGCAGCAGGCCGGTTATAACCACCATCGGAAGACACGTTTTTTGCAGTTAGAAGCGAAAGGTCAGAAAAGGTCAAAAAATTTTTCAAAAAATTCCCTCAAAGCTATTGACAAAACCCTGAAAGGGTGGTAAATTATACTATGTTAGCACTCGAAGCTCTTGAGTGCTAATTCGAAAAAGAGGGAGATGAGGATATGGAACTTAGCGAGCGAAAACGGGCCATACTTTCGGCAATCATACGCGCGTACGTCGAAAACGGTGAGCCTATAGGTTCGAAAGCACTTTGCGATATGCTTGACCTTTCTTTGTCCTCTGCCACCTTGAGAAACGAGATGAGCGACCTGTGCGAGCTGGGCTATCTTGAACAGCCACACACTTCGGCAGGACGCATTCCAACCGTTTTGGGCTACAAGCTTTATATAAACGACCTGATGCACCGCGACACGGTTTCGGGTGAGATGAAGCTGATAATCGATTCCCTGCTTGAGGGAATTTCGGGCGAGATAGGCGATATAACCGCCCGCGCAGGACAGATATTAAGCGAGCTTACCGGTCTGCCGGTCATTACCTCGTCGGTCACGGACGAGCACGATACCGTTAAAAAGATTGAACTTTTGCCGATGGGCAGAAATTCGGTGCTCGCGGTACTTATTACCTCGCACGGCATTATAAAGAACAAGATATGCCGGGTTGAGGGAGGCAGCCAGAGGGTTGCGGAGAAATTTTATAGCCTGTGCGGCGCATATATAATAGGTAAAGAGCTTGCATTGCTCACGCCCACATACTCACAGCAGCTTATGGCTGCCGCCGGCGACATTTCACTTTTGTCGCTGATTGCGGGAATATTTGATATGATAGACGAGGTCAAACGTTCAAGCGTAAGTGTTAAGGGCGAATCAAACCTATTCCGCTGCTACAGCCGCGACGGAGAAGTACAACGTGTGATGGAGCTGATATCCCAAAAGGACGTTATGCTTTCGCTTTTAGACCGAGTTAACGCGCCTATAGGCGTGCTTTTCGGGGGAGACACCGACATTTCGGAGCTTCATCCCGCAACCATTATAATCGCAGGCTACGGTCGCGGCGGACACGAGTTTGGCAAAATAGGCGTAATCGGTCCTACCAGAATGTCGTACGACCGCGTGATACCAAGCCTTGAGTATTTTGCCGATAAAATGAGCAAGGTTATAAGCCGCACCTTAACCGATTTGGAGGACTAAAAATGGCAGAAAAGAAAAAGAAAACAACCGAAGAAGAAATTAAAGAGCCGCAGTGCTGCGAGCCCGAAAAGGAAGAGGCTAACACAAACGAACTCGACACGCTTCGCAACGAGCTGGAAAATAGCAAAGACCTACTGCTTCGCACTGCCGCAGAATTTGACAACTACAAAAAGCGCACCGAGCGCGAACGTGCTATGACCGCAGAATATGCAAAAGCTTCTGTCATAAAAATGCTGCTGCCCGTATTTGACAACGTTGACCGAGCAGAAGCCAGCGATAAAGACAGCGCAGAGTATGCAAAGGGCATAGAAATGATAGTTAAACAACTCAATGACGTTGTAACAAATCTGGGAATAACCGAAACCGGTGCCGTAGGTGACACATTCGACCCGAACGTACACGAAGCGGTTATGCATATAGAGGACGAAAACGTAGGTGAAAACACCATTGTTGAGGTTTTTCAAAAAGGCTACCGACTGGGCGACACGGTTATACGCGCCGCTATGGTAAAGGTCGCTAACTAATATATAAAACACAAAAGATATACTTGGAGGTATTTATTATGGGAAAGATTATAGGAATTGACTTAGGTACAACCAACTCGTGCGTTGCTGTTATGGAGGGCGGCGAAGCCGTCGTTATTGCCAACGCAGAGGGCGCTAGAACAACACCGTCGGTAGTTGCATTTTCGAAAACCGGCGAGCGTATGGTAGGCCAGATTGCAAAGCGTCAGGCCATTACCAACCCTGACCGCACAATAAGCTCTATCAAGCGCGAAATGGGCACCAGCCACACCGTTACTGTTGACGGAAAAGACTATACCCCTCAGGAGATTTCGGCTATTATTCTGCAGAAGCTTAAAAACGACGCAGAAGCATATCTCGGCACTACAGTAACCGAGGCCGTTATCACCGTTCCCGCATACTTTACCGACGCTCAGCGTCAGGCAACAAAGGACGCCGGCAAGATCGCAGGTCTTGACGTTAAGAGAATTATAAACGAGCCGACTGCTGCCGCTTTGGCATACAGCATCGATAAGGAAGACGACCAGAAGGTTATGGTTTACGACCTCGGCGGCGGTACGTTCGACGTTTCCATTATTGAAATGGGCGACGGCGTACAGGAGGTTTTGGCCACCGCAGGTAACAACCGCTTGGGCGGTGACGACTTCGACGCACGCGTTATGAAGTGGATAACCGACTCCTTTAAGGCCGAAAGCGGAATTGACCTTACTGCCGACAAGATGGCTATGCAGCGCGTTAAGGAAGCTGCTGAAAAGGCAAAAATCGACCTTTCGGGTATGACTACCACCGACATCAACCTGCCCTTTATTACTGCAGATGCTACCGGCCCCAAACACTTTGAAACCACCCTTACCCGTGCAAAGTTTAACGAGCTTACAGCCGACCTCGTAGAGGCTACAATGGGACCCGTTCGTCAGGCTCTTTCCGATTCCGGACTTAACACCGGTGACATCAACAAGGTTCTGATGGTAGGCGGCTCCAGCCGTATCCCTGCCGTACAGGAGGCTGTTAAAAATCTTATCGGCCGCGAGCCGTTCAAGGGCATCAACCCCGACGAATGCGTAGCACTCGGTGCTGCAATTCAGGGCGGCGTTTTAGGCGGTGACGTTAAGGGACTTTTGCTTCTCGACGTTGCTCCCCTTTCGCTCGGTATTGAAACTATGGGCGGAGTTAGCACCAAGATAATCGAGCGCAACACCACCATCCCGACCAAGAAGAGTCAGATTTTCTCGACCGCTGCCGACGGACAGACCTCGGTTGACGTTCACGTTCTGCAGGGCGAACGCGAGTTCGCAAAGGACAACAAGTCACTCGGTATTTTCCGTCTTGACGGTATTGCTCCCGCACCGCGCGGCATCCCCCAGATTGAGGTTACCTTTGATATTGACGCTAACGGCATTGTTCACGTTTCCGCTAAGGACCTCGGAACCGGCAAGGAGCAGTCCATCACCATCACCTCCTCTACAAATATGTCAAAGGATGATATTGATAAGGCTGTTAAGGATGCAGAGCAGTATGCTGCAGAGGATAAAAAGCGCCGCGAGGAAACCGATATTCGCAACGGCGCAGACCAGATGATTTACCAGACCGAAAAGGCATTAGGCGAGCTTGGCGACAAGATTAGCGAGGACGAAAAGAAGGACGTAACCGACGCTTGCGAGGCCTTAAAGGAAGCCGTTAAGGGCGACAACATAGAAGACATCAAGGCAAAGCAGGAAGCTTTACAGCAGAAGTTCTATGCTATTTCTGAAAAGATCTACAAGGCAGCCGCAGAGGCTCAGCAGGCTGCAGGCGCACAGGGCGCACCCGGTGCCGACGCAGACCCCAACGTTTACGACGCTGACTTTACAGACGTGGGCGACGATCAGAACTAATTATTAAAACTCTAAAGGCGGGGCCTGTGCCCCGCCCTACATAGGAGAGTTGTATTTTGGCAGATAAAAGAGATTATTACGAGGTGCTTGGTGTCGACCGAGGCGCAAGCGAAGACGACCTAAAAAAAGCCTACCGAAAGCTGGCTAAGAAATATCACCCCGATTTAAACCCCGGCGACGCAGAAGCCGAGCGAAACTTTAAAGAGGTTAACGAAGCATACGAGGTTTTGTCCGACAAGGATAAGAAGGCTCGCTACGACCAGTTTGGTCACGCAGGAGTTGACCCGAATTTCGGCGCAGGCGCAGGAGCCGGCGGATTCGGCGGTGGTTTCGGCGGCTTTGATTTTGACGACCTTGGCAGTATTTTCGGAGACTTTTTCGGCGGTGGTTTTGGCGGCGGACGGCGCAGGCAAGACCCCAACGCTCCAAGGCGCGGCGCAAACAGCTCGGCGGCTATCATACTGTCGTTTGAGGAAGCTGCAAAGGGTTGCAAAAAGCAGGTCAAGGTCACACGCGTGTCCACCTGTCCCGACTGTTCGGGAAGCGGAGCTGCAAAGGGCAGCAGTGTGAAAACCTGTGGCGCTTGTCATGGCACCGGTCAAATAAACGTTACCCAGCGCACCCCGTTTGGCGCAATGCAGACACAGACGGTTTGTACTACCTGCGGCGGCAAGGGTAAAATCATTGAAAAGCCCTGTGCTACCTGTAACGGCAACGGCAGAATTCGCACCACCGAAACGCGCGAGGTCGATATCCCCGCAGGAATTGACGACGGTCAGACCATCAGAGTTCGCGGCGGCGGCGATGCCGGTATTAACGGCGGTCCCGCAGGCGACCTTAACATTACTATTTCGGTTCGCCCTCACCCGATTTTTGAGCGCGAAGGCTTTGACGTTTTCTGTACCATTCCGGTAACCTTCACACAGGCGGCACTCGGTGCAGAAATCATCGTTCCTACTATTGACGGAAAGGTTAAGTTCAACATTCCCGAAGGAACCCAGCCGGGCAACGAATTCAAACTCAGGGGCAAGGGTATTCAGCGGCTTAATTACAGCGGCCGCGGCGACCAGTACGTAACCGTAAAGGTTGAGGTGCCCCGAAACCTTTCTAAGAAACAAAAAGAGCTTTTGCGCGAATTTGACGGCGAAAGCGACGATAAAAACTATTCAAGCAAAAAAAGTTTTACAGAAAAGCTAAAAGATTTCTTTGAATAATAAAAAAGGACGAGCGACGCTCGTCCTTTTTATTATTTTATTAAACTTTCGCCGTCCATCTCTACGGGCTTGGGAAGTCCCAAAACCTTAAGCATTGACGGTGCTATATCTGCAAGGCGTCCGCCCTCGCGCAGTTCACAGTCGTAACCAACCACACAGAACGGTACAGGGTTAGTGGTGTGAGGTGTGAACGGGTTTCCGTCCTCGCCCACCATACAGTCAGCGTTTCCGTGGTCGGCAGTTATAAATACTACGCCGTCCATTTCGCGTGTTGCTTCTACCACCTTGCCGACACAAGTATCAACCGCCTCAACAGCCGCTACTGCTGCGTCGAACACGCCGGTATGACCAACCATATCACAGTTAGCAAAGTTTAGGATAACTGCATCGTACTTGCCCGAGCGAATCTGCTCACAAACCGCATCGCATACGGGATATGCACTCATTTCGGGCTGTAAATCGAAGGTGGGAACATCGGGCGACTGAATCAAAATTCTATCCTCACCCGCGAAGGTCTTTTCCTCGCCGCCGTTGAAGAAGAATGTAACGTGTGCATACTTCTGCGTTTCGGCAATGCGAAGCTGTGTTTTGTCGTTGACGGCAAGATACTCGCCGAGTGTCATTTTAAGTTCCTCCGGCGGGTAGGCAACCGTAACGTTAGGCATTGTTTCGTCGTACTGGGTCATGCAAACGTAGTGCACGGGGAAATATCCGTTTTTGCGAACAAATCCGTCAAACTTTTCGTCAACAAAGGTGCGGGTAAACTGTCTTGCACGGTCGGGACGGAAGTTGAAGGATACAACGCTGTCACCGGCCTTTATCATACCCTCACTGTCAACAACGGTCGGCACGATAAACTCGTCGGTTACGTCGTTTTCGTAAGACGCCTTCATTGCGGCAACGGCATTACTGTTTTCAACGCCCTCGCCGTAAACCATAGCAGCATAAGCCTTTTCAACACGGTCCCAAGCGAAATCGCGGTCCATAGCGTAGTATCTGCCCATAACGGTAGCGATTTTGCCTACGCCCAGTTCTGCCATCTTGGCTTCCAGATCCTCTAAAAAGCCTGCGCCGCTTGTTGTTGAAACGTCGCGGCCGTCCATAAGACAGTGAACGTAAACCTTAGAAATGCCCTCTTTTTTTGCCATCTCAAGAAGGCCGTAAAGATGCTCGATATGGCTGTGAACGCCGCCGTCCGACACAAGACCGATAAGGTGAAGTGCGGAGTTTTGCTTGCGGCAGTTGTCCATCGCATCCTTTAATGCCTTAATATCAAAGAACTTGCCCTCTTTAATGTCCTTAGAAATCTTTACAAGCATCTGGTAAACTACGCGGCCGGCACCGATATTGGTATGGCCAACCTCGCTGTTACCCATCTGACCGTCGGGAAGACCAACGTCAAGTCCCGATGCGCCGATGGTTGTAAACGGACACTCGGAAAAGAATTTTGAAAGGTTGGGGGTTTTTGCAGTATGAATGGCGTTGCCCTCGCTGCAGTCGCGAATACCAAAACCATCCATAATACATAAAACTACGGGTTTTTTCATATTTTTTACCTCACGAAATTAAAGCTGCCGATGGCTTAGGGCTAACGGCAGCTTTCCTTTTTTAATTATTTAGATGCAGCCTTTACAATTACGCTGAAATCCTCGGCCTTGAGCGAAGCTCCGCCGATAAGACCGCCGTCAACGTTAACCTTCGAAAGTAGCTCGTCTGCGTTCTTTGCGTTCATAGAACCGCCGTACTGAACGGTAACGGTAGCTGCAACGTCCTCGCCGTAAGCCTCGGCAATTGCTGCACGAACGTAGCCGTTGCCCTCATCAGCCTGGTCGGCAGTAGCGGTAACGCCTGTGCCGATAGCCCAAACAGGCTCGTAAGCGATGATGATGTTCTTAAGCTGGTCGGCTGTTACGTTGGTAAGAGCCATCTTGGTCTGGTACTTTAAGAGTGTTTCGGTGTAGCCAAGCTCGCGCTGTTCAAGGGTTTCACCTACGCATACGATAGCGGTAAGACCTGCGTTAACAGCAGCAAGTGTGCGAAGGTTAACGGTCTGGTCGGTCTCGCCAAAGTACTGTCTTCTCTCGCTGTGACCTACAACAACGTACTCAACGCCTGCGGCGGTAAGCATTTCGGCAGAAATCTCGCCGGTGTAGGCACCGCTTGCCTTGAAGTGAACGTTCTCGGCACCGATTTTAATGTTAGAGCCCTTTGCAGCTTCGGTAGCGGCAGCAATATCAATATAAGGTACGCAGAGAACTACGTCACAGTCTGCGCCCGCTACGAGGGGCTTCATTTCGTTTATAAGTGCGGTGGTCTCGGCAGGAGTCTTGTTCATCTTCCAGTTGCCGGCGATAACCGCCTTTCTTAACTTCTTATCCATTTTAAAAATCCTCCAAAGATTTATTTATCGTTGAGTGCTGCGATACCGGGAAGCTCCTTACCCTCAAGGAATTCGAGCGAAGCACCGCCGCCGGTAGAAATGTGTGTCATCTTATCGCCAAAGCCTAAATTGTTAACGGCTGCTGCAGAGTCGCCACCGCCGATAACGGTAACAGCGTCGGTTTCTGCGAGCGCCTTTGCAACGGCTAAAGTACCTGCTGCGAGGGTCGGGTTTTCAAATACGCCCATAGGTCCGTTCCAAACAACGGTCTTTGCAGACTTAACCTCAGCAGCATAAAGTTCTGCGGTCTTGGGTCCGATATCAACACCCTCGCAGTCTGCAGGAATGCTGTCAGCGTCAACGATAACGGTATCAACAGGAGCATCGATAGGATCGGGGAAATCCTTAATGGTAGTGCAGTCGATGGGGAGTAAAATCTTTACGCCGTTTTCTTCTGCCTTCTTCATCATATCGCGGCAGTAATCAATCTTGGTTTCGTCAACCAGCGAATTGCCGGTGCCGTAGCCCTTTGCAGCGAGGAAGGTATAAGCCATACCGCCGCCGATAATAAGGGTGTCAGCCTTCTTTAAAAGATTTTCAATAACGGGAAGCTTGCTGTCAACCTTTGCGCCGCCCAAAATGCAAACGAAGGGACGAACGGGGTTTTCAACAGCGCTGCCTAAATACTTAAGCTCTTTACCGATGAGGTAACCTGCAGCGCATTCCTTAACGTATTCTGTTACGCCTACGGTCGAGCAGTGTGCACGGTGTGCGGTGCCGAAAGCATCGTTTACGAATACATCAGCAAGCTCGCCGAGTTCCTTGGAGAAAGCTTCGCCGTTCTTGGTTTCCTCTGCTCTGTAACGGGTGTTCTGGAGGAGAACAACGTCGCCATCCTTCATATTTGCGATAGCAGCCTTTGCATTCTCGCCTACTACGTTATCGTCAGCGGCAAAAACAACCTCTTTGCCGAGCTTTTCGGAAAGACGTGCTGCAACGGGAGCAAGGCTCAGCTCCGGCTTGGGTTCGCCCTTCGGCTTGCCGAGGTGCGAGCAAAGAATAACCTTGCCGCCGTCAGCTATAAGCTTTTCTATTGTGGGCAGAGCTGCTACGATACGGTTTTCGTCGGTGATAACGCCACCCTTTAGCGGAACGTTAAAGTCGCAACGAACAAGTACGCGTTTGCCCTTTACGTTGATGTCATCTACAGTTTTTTTGTTAAGTGCTGCCATTTAAAACATCTCCTTTTAAAGATTGTTAAAATTTCCACATTTTATTTTACCACAAATTTTCTTTTTTTCAATACAAATTATTTTACTTTATTCCCAGCTATAGTTGTGTAGATTACCGAAATTTTCAAGCTCCGGGAAGTTCCACTGCCTCAAAACCTCGTACGTGGCAACCGCAACTGTGTTAGAAAGGTTTAAGCTTCTCGCCTCGCCTATCATCGGAAGCCTTACACAACTGTCGCGATTTTCAAGCAAAAGCTCCTCCGGAAGTCCTTTGGTTTCCTTGCCGAAAAGCAGATAACAGCCGTCGGGATACTCGACCTCGGAATAAACCTTGCGCGCCTTGGTCGTAAAGTAAAAAAACTGTCCGCTGTTTCGCGAAAAAAACTCGTCAATGTTTTCGTAGTAGGTTATATCCAAAAAATGCCAGTAATCCAGTCCCGCGCGCTTAAGCTTTTTATCGTCAACCGTAAAGCCCATAGGCCCTACGAGATGAAGTCTGGCCCCGGTTGCGGCGCAGGTGCGCGCCACGTTGCCGGCGTTTTGCGGAATTTCGGGCTCTACCATTACAATATTTATTATTGCCAATTTTATACCCTACTTTCCAAAATTTCGCCGTTTCCGCAAACCTTAAGTTCTCCATAGTATGCGGGAACAAACGCACATTCGCCTGCGCGGAGCTTTATTCCGTCGACCTCCACCTCGCCCTGTGTGCAGAACACCGACGAAAAGCTGTCTTCACCTACAAAAAGCTTTTTTTCGCCCGCTATAATATGGCGGTCTACCGTAAAGTATTTACAGCTTGCGAGTCGGTCGTTTTGCGGCTTTCCAAACGGCACTTTCGGCGGACAGGTATCGGTCACGGCCAGCGCCTTTTCTATATGCAGCTCGCGCGGTTTTCCGTCGGCACCAACCCTGCCGTAATCATAAACGCGGTAGGTGCAGTTCGAGTTTTGCTGGATTTCGGCTATAAGTATTCCCTCGCCTATTGCGTGAATGGTGCCCGAATCTATAAAGAAGCAGTCGCCCTTATGAACCGGTACCGCGTTGAGCACGTCGGTAAGTGTGCCGTCCTCTATTCTTTTGGCAAATTCGTCCCTCGATATCTCGCGAGAAAAGCCGTAATAAAGCGAAGCGCCCTCGTCACAGTCGACAACGTACCACATTTCGGTTTTGCCGAACTGGTTTTCGTTTTCAAGCGCATATTCATCACTGGGATGCACCTGAATGGACAGTTTTTGTTTTGCATCTATAAGCTTTATAAGAATCGGGAAAAACGGAAACTCCTTAGCCTTAAGTCCTAACGCTTCATCGCCCAAAGCGTCAATCGCTTCGCGCAGAGTTTTTCCGCAAAACTCGCCGTTTTCTACGACACTTTCACCGTCGGGATGGCAGGAAAGCACCCAAGCCTCGGCAATTTTTTGAAGATTACTTTTCATTTTGTATTCGGTTTTTAATCTGTCTCCGCCCCAAAGATAATCCTTAAACGCGGGAACCAGTTTCATCGGTTGCATAACATCATCCCTTATCTGGAATTTTTACCCTATAATTATACTCCCCGCCGCCATTTTACGCAATATTATTTATCATTTTTTCTTGCATATCTTGTGTATAGCGAAAAATTGTGTTATTATTTAGTAAAATAAAAGCAACTAAGGAGCATTTATGAAAAAGAACGAAAACATTCTGCTTCGGCTTCACCAAAAGGAAGCAAAGCTGGGAATTACCCGCACAAGCGTTGACCACACTCTGGGCAAAACCTGTAAGGTGTTTTATATTATCGCGTTTGCATATACAATGGCTATCCATCTTTTGTATATTATGAGCGTTTGGATGAACAAGGAAAACACCGTAAATAACATAGGACTTGAAAACCTGACCGTACTGCAGGAAGACCAGTTAGCACAGGTGAATAACAGCATTATTCTGGTATCACTTTTATCGGTCGCTCTGGTTGCGGGACTCGTGTTGCTTATAAAGCGTGTGTTTGTCCCCGCGCTCGTAATAAACACGCTCGTACCGGCTGTACTGCTGCTGCACTTTGCCGAGCGTATGTCGGAAACTCTGGCCGCAAACGGACTTCTCTGTTCCTACACCTATAACCATCTGGCGCCGCTTGCAATCTTGCTTATATCCGCGCTTGTTTTCTCTGTCATCGGTATTCGCTTTAACAGAGGTGAAAACAAGGCATATTCAGCGTTTTGCGAGGCACTATATAATCAGTATTCTGGCAGCTTCGAAAACCTTACAGACGAAGAATGGAACAACTTCCTATCAAACTACGATCCACCCAAGCGCACCAAAAAAAACAGTAAAAAACCTTTATAAGATTATTGCACACCGGCGATTTGTGTGCTATAATCTAACATCATAAAAACAGGGGGAATTTCTATGGACAACAATAAGCGTCCCGAAAATATGGAACGTATAACCACCAAAGCACTAGCGGACAAGTTTATAGACGAACAGGTAGCTCTTGTTCGCGAGCAGGTAGGCGATAAAAAAGTATTACTGGCACTTTCGGGCGGCGTTGACAGCTCGGTTGTTGCTGCGCTGCTTATAAAGGCTATCGGAAGACAGCTTGTTTGCGTACACGTTAATCACGGTCTTATGCGCAAGGGCGAAAGCGAACAGGTTGTAGAGGTTTTTGGTAAAGAGCTTGACGCCAACCTTATTTACGTTGACGCCACCGACCGTTTCCTTGACCTGCTGGCAGGCGTAAGCGAGCCTGAAAAGAAGCGCAAGATAATCGGCGGCGAATTTATTAAGGTGTTCGATGAAGAGGCATCAAAGCTTGAGGGAATCGAGTTTTTGGCTCAGGGCACCATCTATCCCGACATTTTGGAAAGCGACGGCGTAAAGGCACACCATAACGTTGGCGGCCTGCCGGAAGATATGCAGTTCGAGCTTGTTGAACCCGTAA
>JAZUOJ010000117.1:0-15227 GCA_045604625.1 Acutalibacteraceae bacterium
AAACAAAAAAGAAAAGCGGGAGTTTTCTCCCGCTTATTTTTTTATTTAAAATTTAGTTTTGGCATATACTTATTCATAAAGTAAAGCGCGGGTATTCCCACCACCGTCATTACCGCCGCCTGCATAAGCCGTAACGGTAAAAGCACCGTAAACGGCGAGCCGTAAAGCAGCGATATCCAAAGCGTATTAAGCGCACCGCCTAAAAGAAAATTGTTTATAATAAGGGTTAGCAAAATGCGCCCAACGCTATACTTTTTAAGTACCAATCCGTACGTAGCGCCGCAAAGTGCAGCCGTAAGCGTAAAGCCGGGAAAATACGGTCCTATGGGAAAGGCAAGGGCACCCACAAGGTCACCCAGTCCCCCGACGACAGCGCCGCCCGCAACACCGTATTCGCGTGCGGCAAAGGCAACGACCAAAAACGAAAAGCCAATTTTTAGGCTTTCGGTCGAGATGGACAGAAACCTCGAAACTACAATTTCAAGCGCAGTGAGCAGTGCCAGCACCGCCACCGTGCGAAGTGATATTTTTTTATTCATTCAAATTCATCCCTAAACGGTTTATGCTGATAGTTTACCACAAACCTACGCGAAAATCTACTCTTCACACCAATTTTTTATAATTTCCCGCGCGGAACGCGACATTTCTTTACTAAATTCGCTGTTCCACTTGCGGGTGCAAAAACGGTTTATAAAGCCCACAAGCTCGTCACCGTTATACCCCTCGCGCGAGGCAAGCATTTCTTTCATTCTGTCTGCTTTGTTTAAATCATATCGGTTTTCGTGCACGATATCCTCTGCCTTAAAGCGCGGAGGTTTTTTGCGTTTTTTCTGCTGTTCTGTCGGTATGCCGAAAACCAAAAAAGCGGCAGGCACAACGTATTTCGGTAGGGAAAGCAACCTTACGTGCTCCTCGTAGTTTTCAATAATATCGCCTATATAGCACGAGCCTATACCAAGGCTTTCTGCTGCAACAACCGCATTCTGCGCGGCAATAAGCGCATCGGCCTGCGCCAAAAACAGGTCTCCCGCGTCGGGGCGGCGCACTTCCTCCCCGGCCGAACAAAAAGCATCATACCAGCGTTTATAATCTGCACAGAACACAAGACAAAGCGGCGCGGTTTTTATAAACGGCTGATTGTCGCAGGTGCGGGAAAGCGCCTCTTTAATTTTGCTGTCGGTTATGTCCAGTATGGTGTAAAGGTTCATATTGCCCGCAGACGGTGCCTGCAAGGCCGCTTCGATTATAGCGCGCTTGTCTTCAGGCGAGATGTCCTGCGGCTGATATGCGCGCACAGATTTTCTCTGGTAAAGAGATTTTATTATTTGGTTCATTATATCCCTCTTTTTCGGCGTATATTTTATAACACCATAATAGCATATAGCGCCGCCATTTTAAAGCGGTTGTTGTAAATTTTACCCTTTTGTGTTAAAATAACTATAAATTTTCGGGAGGGATAAATATATGGATATATCGGTTTCTTTTGCGACAAGTGACGAGCTTCTTGCTCTTAAACGGCTTTTCCTAAACAGCTTTGACGATACGCTGGGTTTTGTGAATATGCTTTTTTCGCACCATTTTATTCCCGAAAACACCGTCGTCGCACGCGACGGCGACCGAATAGTGGGCGAGGCGCTTATACTGCCCTGCCGTGCAGAGGGACGTGACTGCTACTATATTTACGGCGTTTGTGTTGACTGCGACTATCGCGGAGGCGGCATAGGCAGTAAAATTGTTTCGTTCGCCAAAGACACCGCCCTCTCCCGTGGTGGCGCCTGCCTTTTGCACCCTGAAAATGAAGGTCTTTTCGCATTTTATGAAAAGCTTGGTTTTTTGCCCTGTTCGTATATAAAAAAGGTAACCGTTACGCCAACCGTCCCGCCGCTTGAGCTTTTGGCGGTGTCGGCAGAGGAATACACCTCGCTGCGCGACAGCCTTTTTAAGAAAAACAACCCCGTTTATTGGGACCAAGACGCCGTGGAATATGCCCTGACGCAGGAAACCTTTTTCGGCGCAAAATATTATAAATATAAGACCGAAAGCGGTTTCGGTATTGTGCTTTGCGGAAAGGACAGCGGCGAAACCTTTATAAAAGAAACCTCCGCGGTCGGAGAAGAACTTAACGCTCTTTGCAGCGCCGTGCTAAACGTCTTCGGCGGTGAAGAGGTATCGGTTTTCTTGCCCGGCAAAAAGGGCGACACTACTGTGGCCCTCGGTTGCGGCTTCTCGCAGGACGTTTATATAAATCTGATGTTAGATTAAAAAACTTTTGGTCCTAACAAAACAAGAAATCGTATTTTAATGTCGCTCGTGCCGCGACAAGGCACGTCCTTTCTTCACTCGTCAAGAAAGGCGCAAAGAGACTTTTAGGGGGATTTCGATTCCCCCTCGCATGAAGAAAGCAAAGCTTTATTAAACCCGTTTCGCCAAAACGTCTTTTGTCGAAACGAAACATATATCTTATCGCTTTTATAATCTCTTCATGCTCACCGCCAAATCGACGAAGGCTACCGCCCTCGACCCGCCATAGACGGTCGTCCGGGCGGTTTCCTTTTTTATGTGAATTTTAGTAATTGTAAACTTTATCATACTCCGCCGAGGACTGAGCGTAAGCTGAGTCAGACGGCATAGCCGGCTGACGGGTACGAGGCGGTTTTTATTAAGGCTTTCGTTTCCAAAAGCGCGTCTTTGCTTCCTTTCTCAGCGCAACGAGAAAGGAAGTGCCCCCCGCGGCATAAGCGGATCCAGGTTGTTTATTCGCGGTTGTTTGTCGGCTGCAATAAACCCTATAGTTGTCGCAAAACAAAACCATTAATCTCGACTATTGCGCGGGTTTTATTTCATAACAAAAGGAGACGCTTCGAAAATGAGCGTCTCCTTTTAACATTTTTACATTATTCCTGTTATAAAAATTTCGATTCCGATGGCTATTAAAATAACTCCGCCTAAAATGCTTGCCTTGCCCGCAAGGCAGGTGCCGAACCGTTTGCCTATTAAAAGTCCTGCCGTGCATATAAAGAACGTAACCAAGGCTATGACAAGCCCACACACAAACGCCTGCGCTATATCGTAACCGGATATTGTAAACCCGACAGACAGCGCGTCTATAGAGGTTGCAATGCCCTGAACAAGCAATGCCGAAAGTCCTACAGCAGGACGTTCGTCACAGTCGTCCTTGTTTTTTATTCCCTCTGCCAGCATATTGCCGCCGATAAAGCCGAGAAGAATTAACGCTATCCACGGAATAAACCTTTGAAAAGCGGCAAAATGCTGTGCGACGGTATGTACACAGATCCAGCCGAGCATTGGCATTAAAAACTGGAAAAACGAAAAAACGCCCGCTATAAGGCACATTCTGCGCTTTTTCATTTTAGGCTCAGAAAGCCCGTTGGCCAACGACACCGAAAAGGCGTCCATCGCAAGACCTACGCCAAGCAACGCGCTGTTAAGAAAAAACATAAAGTTAAACATTATTAACATCCCCACATTAAAACACGGGCACGGCACAGCCATACCCGCTTAGAACGGAGTTATTTTAACACCGTTTTCCACTTTTGTCAATCTAAACACCTTTATACTTTTTGCGGGTTGCCATTCCGCCGCGAATATGGCGCTCGCTTTTATTTTGCTCGAGCACCTTTTTGACCTGCAAATAAAGCCCCGGACATTCGTGTGAAAGTCTTGAGGTTACGTCCTTATGTACCGTTGATTTTGAAATGTTAAATCTTGCCGCTGCGGCGCGCACCGTTGCCCCCGTGTTTACTATGTAGTTGCCCAGCATTTCCGCCCTGTCACTTGTATGAACATTCATACTCTCAACTCCTATAAAGCCTTTAATTAACTTTATGAAACGGAAATGAAGAATATGACAAAGTAAAACCCAACCTCTTTTGAGGTTGGGTTTTTGATTAGTTTATGGTTTTTTCGGCAACTTCCTTTAAAACGTTTGCCAAGAACTCGTCAACCGTTTGGGTACCGCCGTCTATACCGCCGCGCTTGCGAACCGATAGGGTGCCGCTTTCGGCCTCCTTGTCGCCCGCTACCAGCATATAGGGGATTTTTGCAAGCTGTGCTTCGCGTATCTTAAAGCCGATTTTTTCGTTGCGGTCGTCAAGCTCAACGCGCAGTCCCGCGTTTTCAAGACGCTGCTTTACAGCCATCATATAATCGTGGTGACGGTCGGCTATCGGTAAAAGCTTTACCTGAACGGGAGCCAGCCAGGTCGGGAACGCGCCCGCATACTTTTCTATAAGCAGCGCGAGTGTGCGTTCGTAACAACCTATTGAAGTACGGTGAATAATGTACGGATGCTTTTTGCTGCCGTCGGGTGCGGTGTATTCCATACCGAATTTTTCAGCCAACATCTGGTCAACCTGAATTGTAATAAGGGTGTCTTCCTTGCCGTGAACGTTCTTTATCTGAATGTCGAGCTTCGGTCCGTAGAAGGCAGCCTCGCCCACGCCTACCTTATAGGGGATTTCAAGATGGTCGAGTATGCGGCCCATTATTCCCTGTGCCTCATCCCACTGCTCGTCGGTGCCGATATACTTTTCGCGGTCGGCAGGATCCCACTGCGAAAAACGATAGCTTACGTCCTCATAAAGGCCGAGTGTTTTAAGCATATATATTGCAAGCTCAACACAGCCGCGGAACTCGTCCTCAAGCTGTTCGGGGGTGCACATAAGGTGTCCCTCGGAGATGGTAAACTGGCGAACACGGATAAGTCCGTGCATTTCGCCGCTTGCCTCGTTACGGAAAAGCGTGGAGGTTTCGTTATAGCGAAGCGGCAGGTCGCGGTAAGAACGCGGACGGTTAAAATATGCCTGATACTGGAACGGGCAGGTCATAGGACGGAGCGCAAAGCATTCCTTTTCCTCGTCCTGCGGGTCGCCGAGCACAAACATTCCGTCTAAATAGTGGTCCCAGTGTCCCGAAATTTTATAAAGGTCGCTCTTTGCCATAAAGGGCGTTTTTGTAAGAAGCCATCCGCGACGCTGCTCCTCATCCTCAACAAAGCGCTGTAAAAGCTGAATAATGCGGGCGCCCTTCGGAAGCATAATGGGAAGTCCCTGACCGATGACGTCGCTGGTGGTAAAGAGTTCAAGCTCGCGTCCCAGCTTATTGTGGTCGCGCTTTTTTGCCTCCTCGAGTGCTAAAAGATGCTCTTCAAGCTCGCTCGCCTTGGGGAAAGCGGTGCCGTATATGCGCTGAAGCATCTTTTTATTAGAATCTCCGCGCCAGTATGCGCCGGTGCAGGAGGTAAGCTTAAACGCCTTTACCCTGCCGGTAGAGAGAAGATGCGGTCCGGCGCAGAGGTCTACGAAATCGCCCTGCTTGTAAAGGGAAATTTCCTCACCTTCGGGAAGGTCGCGTATGAGCTCTACCTTGTACGGTTCGTCGCGGTCCTCGAAAAATTCTATTGCTTCGTCGCGGGGGAGAACTACGCGCTCAAGCACGATATCGTCCTTGATTACGTTCTTCATCTCGGCCTCGATTTCTTCAAGCTTTTCGGGGGTAAACATTATTTCGCTGTCAAAGTCATAATAAAAGCCGTTGTCTACCGCAGGTCCTATTGCCAATTTAACGTCGGGATAAAGACGTTTTACCGCCTGTGCCAAAATATGGCTTGCGGTATGACGGTAGGTGCGCTTGCCGTAATCATCCTCGAAGGTTAATATTTCAAGCTCGCAGTCCTCGGTTATGGGGGTGCGCAAATCGCACTCCGCTCCGTTCATTCTAACGGCGCAAGCGGCCTTTGCAAGTCCGGCACCGATAGATGCGGCAACCTCATATCCGCAAACACCTTCGTCGTATTCGCGAACTACTCCGCCCTTTAATGTAACTTTTACCATAGAAATTCCTCCAAACAAAAAAATAAACTCCATCCCTCAAAAGGGATGAAGCAAATACTCCACGGTTCCACCCAAATTGCACGAAAAACGTGCCACTTTAATCCCTTAACGCGGGAAACGTCCCTGTTCACAGGGCACTCAGGGGTGGTGTTCACACAAGGTTTTTGCAAGACGGCTTTCAGCCGATGACCGTCACTCTCTAATGCAAAGCTCCTTAGCTACTGTCCCCGTCGACGCTTTGACAGTAATATGATAACCGCATTTTTTGTTTTTGTCAAGTTCGGGTTGAATATTTATTTTTTATATGTTAAAATTGCAAAAGCAAAGAAGGTGAGCGTATGTTTTTTAAAAAGGCAAAGAAAAGCTTTGACTCTGCCTACGATTTTTTGGTGGTGGGACTCGGAAATCCCGGCCGCGAATATGAGGAAACCCGTCACAACGCGGGTTTTATGGTTATGGACAAGCTTTGTGATGAGCTTGGCTGCGAAATTAAAAAGATTAAGCACAAGGCTCTCCTGGGCGAGGGTAAAATCGGCGGGAAGAGGGTACTGCTTGCCAAACCGCAGACCTTTATGAACAATTCGGGGCAATCGGTTAGGGAGATTTCGGCTTTTTATAAAATCCCGCCCGAAAACACGCTTATAATTTTTGACGATATTTCACTGCCGCCGGGCAAGATAAGAATAAGACGAAGCGGTTCTGACGGCGGCCATAACGGAATGAAAAACATTATATATCTTTCGGGAAGCGACAAGTTCCCCCGTATAAAGGTTGGTGTGGGCGCTAAACCCCATCCCGAATACGACCTTAAGGACTGGGTACTTTCCCGTTTCTCGGGCGATGACGCTTCGCTTATGAAAACATCCGTTTCCAACGCTGCCGATGCTGTAAAGTGCATTGTACTGGAAGGCGTAGACAGCGCGATGAATAAATTCAGTAACAGGTAATAGTATGAATTTTGTTGATTCGGTGCTTTTAAAAACCGAGGACTGCAAAAAACTCCTTAGCGCCATTTCGGGCGGGTTTACCCCCGCCGTGTGCACAGGTCTTGGCCCGATTTGCCGTGCGGCGGTTATCTCTGCCGTTTCGGCTAAAACAGGGCGGCCTATAACTGTAATTTGCGGTGACGAGGCGGAGGCTACACGGCTTCAAAACGACCTGCTCTCGCTAGGCAAGGAGGCCCGCCTTCTTCCCGCACGCGACATACTTCCCGAAAGCGGCGTAACCAACTCGAAAGAGTGGGAGCATAAAAGACTTTACACCCTGTCTGCACTTGCAGACGGGGTCTTACCCGTTTGTGTCTGCTCGGTTGAGGCGTTTTGTGAATATACCCTGCCGCCTGAACGGCTGCGCCAGGGAACATTTACTCTAAAGGCGGGACAAACCATAAAACCCGAACAGCTTGTAGATAGGCTTCTTTCTGCGGGATACACCCGCTGCAGCCAGGTAGAGGGCGCAGGTCAGTTTGCGGTGCGAGGCGGAATTTTTGACATTTTCGCTACGGGACTGTCTGCCCCTGCAAGAATTGAGTTTTGGGGTGACGAAATAGACACTATTTCGTTTTTCGACACCACAACCCAGCGCAGAGGCGATCATATAGAAAGCGTTTTTGTCTCCCCCGCGCGCGAAACGCTGATAACCGACAGCGAGCTTCTACGCCTTATCGATTCGGTGCTTGCCTCTAAAAGAAAACTATCGGCAGAGCAGAAAAACACCCTGCTGGCCGACAAGGATTCACTTAAAAACGGCACCTTTTCAGCCTACGACCGCTATCTGCCCATTTGCTTTGGCGATGCCTTCACCGCCGCCGACTATCTTGGCGACTCGGTGCTTTTTGTGTGCGACAGCGCAGGCGTGGCAGAGCGCCACAAAAATCTTCTCTTGCAGCACAGCGAGGATATAAAAATGCGGCTTGAAAAGGGTTCTTGCTTTTCGGGCTGTGACCGCACCCTGCTTGATAGGGCCGAGCTTTTAAGCGTGCTTGAAAACTGCGGTGCAGTTTTTCTTGAAAGCTTTACCCGCGCTTCCTACGACATAAAACTGCGCGAGCTTGTTCCGTTCGAAATTAAACAGCTTCCCCCTTGGCGCGGCGGTCTTGAATCGCTGCTCGAGGACATAGACGGCGACACCGTTATTTTAGCGGGCAACGAGAAAGCCGGACGCCTTTTGTGCGAGGAACTATGTGAAAACGGTAAAAACGCCGTTTTCTGTGACACCGTTCCCGAAAACCCCAAGGGCATTTGCGTTACGGTGGGCGGACTTTCGTCGGGACTTTTGCTCCCGCGCGAAAAATTTACCCTTATAACCCATAGCGATATTTTAAAACAACGCCGCCACAAAACCTTTAAACGCGGCGGCAGCATAAACTCGCTTGATGAACTGCACGGCGGCGACTACGTTGTTCACGCGGTGCACGGAATAGGTGTGTTTTTGGGTGTTCACAAGCTTGAAAACAACGGAATAATAAAGGACTATTTAAAAATACAGTACCAAAAGGGTGACGTTTTGTACGTTCCGGTCACCCAGCTTGATTTGGTTTCAAGATATATCGGCTCGGACAGCGGGGTTAAAATCAACCGTCTGGGCGGCAGCGACTGGCAGAAAACCCGAACGAGGGTTAAAGCCGCCGTAAAGGATATGGCGAAGCAGTTGACTGCGCTTTATGCAAAGCGGCTTGAGGTTCCGGGACACGCGTTTTCGGCCGACACCGATATGCAGTCGGATTTTGAAAGGCGGTTTGAGTATGAGGAAACCGAGGACCAGCTTCGCTGCATAAACGAGATAAAAGCCGATATGGAGCGCCCCGTTCCTATGGACCGCCTGCTTTGCGGTGACGTTGGTTTCGGCAAGACCGAGGTAGCTCTTCGCGCCGCCTTTAAGTGCGTAAGCGAGGGCAAACAGTGCGCCTTTATGGCGCCCACCACTATTTTAGCGTGGCAGCACTACAACACCGTAATTAAACGCTTCGGCGATTTTCCGCTTGAAACACGCCTGCTTTCGCGGTTTGTGAAGAAAAGCGAGCAGGATAAAACCATAACGGGACTGCGTCGCGGAAATATTGATATGGTAATAGGCACCCACCGTCTTATATCAAAGGACATTTCTTTCCGCGATTTGGGACTTATCATAATAGACGAGGAACACCGTTTTGGTGTCGCGCAGAAGGAACGGCTTAAAGAGCTTTACCCCTCCGTCGACGTGCTGACCTTGAGCGCCACCCCAATTCCCCGCACCCTTAATATGGCTATGTCGGGTCTTAGGGATATGTCCTCGATAGACGAGGCGCCCGAAGACCGTCAGCCCGTACAGACCTACGTTATGGAACAGCAAAACGGGCTGTTGCTTGACGCCATAAAGCGCGAGCTTCGACGCGGCGGTCAGGTTTACTACCTTCACAACCGTGTTGAAAGCATCGTTGCCTGTGCCGCGCGGCTTAAAGCAAATCTTCCCGATGCGAACATAGGCATTGCACACGGAAAAATGGACGAAGAGGAACTGTCACACGTGTGGCGGCAGCTGCTTGAGCACGAGATAGACATTCTTGTCTGCACCACCATAATAGAAACGGGTGTGGACGTTCCTAACGCCAACACCTTAATAATTGAAAACGCCGACACGATGGGACTTTCTCAGCTCCATCAGCTGCGCGGACGAGTGGGACGCTCGCCCAGGCGCGCCTATGCGTACCTCTGCTTTAAGGCGGGAAAAGGACTTTCGGAAATTGCCGAAAAACGCCTTGAGGCAATACGCGAGTTTACCGAATTCGGCTCGGGCTTTAAAATTGCTATGCGCGACCTTGAAATTCGCGGTGCCGGCAGCGTGCTGGGCGGCGAACAGCACGGACATCTTGAATCGGTCGGATACGATATGTACGTTAAGCTGTTGTCCGACGCCATAAAGGAAGAAAAGGGCGAAACGGTCGAAGAGGAAAACAACTGCGTAATCGACGTTAACATTTCGGCACACATTCCCGAAAGTTATATTGCCGCGCTGCCGCAGCGTCTTGGCATATACCGCCGCATAGCCGAAATTAAAACCCCGGACGACGCCTCCGACGTAATCGACGAGCTTTGCGACCGCTTTGGTGAGCCGCCCCGTTCGGTTATGGGACTACTCGATATTGCGCTTATCCGCAGCCGCGCGTTCAGTATGAAGATAGAGGAAATTACGCAGACCGGCAGCACTCTGCGCTTGTATTCCAAAGAAATAAACCCCGAAGTTGCCGCACGGCTTTCCTCGCACTTTAATATGCGGTTTATGTTGGGCGGCGGCAAAAAGCCGCACTATGCTATAGAAATGTCACCCAAAGAGACGACCATTGACTGCCTTTTTGAGATTATGAACACTATGGTGGGCGATAATTAGTGCTGGACAAACCGCCATCGCTGTTGTATAATACACATTAGATTATTATTAGGAGGATTATACCTGTGAATACTATTAAAAAGGTTCTTTCTTTATTGCTGGTTGGTGCTATGATTTTTTCATTCGCCGCCTGCCATCCGAAGGATGAAGTTGCCCTGACCATCGGCGACGTAGAAATTACATCCGCACTTTATATGTACGCTCTTATCAACGCTGACGGCGAGGCTATGACCAAGGTTGACGAGGCAAAGGCCGAGGAAAAGGATGACACTTCTTCCGACGCAGCTACCTCATCTGATGCTGCTTCTTCCGCTACGTCTTCGACCGCTGAGGCTACCGACTACCACGCCGAAGAGATAGACGGCAAAAGCTACTCCGACTGGGTAAAAGATCGCGCTATCGAGCTTTGCACCGAGTTTGCCGCTTATGAAACACTTTGCAAGGAAAACGACCTTTCCCTGTCTGACGACGCAAAGGAAGAGGCCGATTACTACGCACAGTACTACTGGTCATACTACGGCTACCAGGGAATTTACGAGCCCAACGGCGTAAGTTTTGACACCTTCAAAAAGGGCTTTACTTATTCCTACCTCTTTAACGAATATTTTGAGTTTGTTTACGGCGAAGGCGGCGAAAAGGCTGTTCCCGCAGACGAGGTTACAAAGACTATGTCTGAAAACTTTGTCATCGCTGACGTTCTTCAGGCATCTACCGCCGACCTTGACGAAACAAAGCTTGCCGAGCTTAAGGGCAAGTTTGACGGTTATATGACACGTCTTGAAAACGGCGAAGAGTTTGAGAAGATTTATAACGAGTATTACGAAATAAAGGAAGATTCCACAGACGCTACAAGCTCTGCAACTTCTTCCACAGACGCTACTTCTTCCGCTTCTACCGAGAGCACCGCTTCTACCGACAGCTCTGCAACCTCGAGCACCGAGGAGGAAAAAGAGCTTGAGCCTAAGGACCCCTTTGCAACACTTTTAGGCTCCGAGGATACCGACTATGCTAACGACCTTTATGAAACCGCTAAGGCTATGGCTGTCGGCGAAATAAAGCTTATTGAAGACGCAGAAGCAAAAACAATTTCCATCGTTATTAAGGGCGACGTTATGGCCGACGAATACTGGACCGAAAACCTTAACACCCCCACCCTTTCTCTCCTTAAGATGGACGAGTTTGAAAAGGACGTTGCAGATTACGCAAAAACCCTTACCGTTAAGAAGAACAGCTACGCTGTAAACCAGTTCAAGGTTAAGAAAATAGATTACAGCAACGCATACGCAGGTCAGTAAAACCAAAACACCAAACAAATTCTTGTTTGGTGTTTTTTATTTGACAGCAAATATCTTTAGCCGTATAATTAAGTGGAAAGAGGTGCTTATATGAAGAAATTAGGATTCGGCCTTATGCGACTTCCGCTAACCGACAAAGACAACCCCGCAAGCATCGACCTTCCGCTTATGGAAAAAATGGTTGACGAGTTTATTGCAAACGGATTTACATATTTTGATCCCGCCTGGATGTACTGTGACGGCGAAAGCGAAAACGCCGTAAAAACGGCTTTGTGCCAACGCCACCCGAGGGACAGCTTTACCCTCGCCGACAAGCTTCACGCCCGCTACCTTACCTGCAAGGAGGACCGTGACAAAATTTTTAACACCCAGCTTGAGAAAACCGGCGCGGGATTTTTTGACTATTATCTTCTGCACGACATCGGCGCCGAGCATTATAAGATTTTCAACAAATTCGACTGCTTTAGTTGGATAAGTGAGAAAAAGGCCTCGGGCATTGTTAAAAAGATAGGTTTTTCTTTCCACGACAACGCCGCGCTGCTTGACGAAATACTATCCGCTCATCCCGAAATGGATTTTGTCCAGCTTCAGATAAACTATCTCGACTGGGAAAACGATTCTATACAGTCGCGCCTTTGCTACGAAACTGCGCGCAAGCACGGCAAGGAAATTATAGTTATGGAGCCCGTAAAAGGCGGAACCCTTGCCAACGTACCGCAGACTGTTAGCGATATGTTTTTATCGCATACACCCGACCTTTCAGTTCCCTCGTGGGCTATACGCTTTGCCGCCGGACTTGACGGCGTGTTTATGGTACTGAGCGGAATGAGTAATTTAGAGCAGCTTCGCGATAATATGTCCTACATGCAGGAATTTAAACCACTGGGCGAAGAAGAAGTAGCTCTGGTCCACCGCGCAGCCGACATAATAAACGGCAATATTGCCATTCCCTGCACGGGTTGCGAATACTGTCTTTCGGGCTGCCCGAAAAATATTGCTATTCCAAAGTATTTTTCGCTATACAACACAGACCTGCAGGAGTTTTCGGGAAAGGCCTGGACCCCGCAGGCGGCATATTTTGAAAATCTTTGCTCGCTTTTCGGTTCCCCGTCAGACTGCATAGCCTGCGGTAAATGTGAAAACATCTGCCCACAGCATATAGAGATAATTAAAGAGCTTAAAAAGGTTGCAAAACATTTTGGTGAATAAGAAAAGAGACTCTCTTTTGAGAGTCTCTTTTTTATTTTCCGTCTATATAACTGCACGCTGCTAACGCTGCCACCGCGCCGTCGGCGGTTGCTGTTGTAACCTGGCGTACTCCCTTTTTGCGGCAGTCGCCCGCTACAAAAATTCCGTCTGTTTTGGTAACACAGCTTTCGTCCGAATCGGCATAACCGTAGTCGTTAAGCGCGATTACGTTTTTAAAGGCTTCGTTCTGCGGAATAAGGCCTATTGCTACAAACAGTCCGTCTACCGACAAATCGCTCTTTTGGCCGCTTTCGCCGTCCAAAAGGGTTATTCCGGTAAGCTCGCCGTCACCCAGCACAGCGCTTACGGTTGTGTTTAAAATTACCTCTGCTTTCGGGTTTTCGAAAAGACGCTTTTGCAGTCTTTCTTCGCCCGTGAGGTAGGGCAGATTTTGTACCACCGTAACCTTCGCCGCGTTTTCGCAAAGCAGCAACGCCTCCTGCAGTGCAGAGTTTCCTCCGCCTACAACCGCCACGTGCTTTCCGTTGTAGAAAGCGCCGTCGCACACCGCGCAGAAGGAAATTCCGTTTCCGACAAGCTCCTGCTCGCCCGCAAGGCCTAACATTCTGTGGCGGGCGCCGGTTGCGATAATTACTGCCTTTGCCGTGAACTCTCCCCCCTCGGTGACTACGGTTTTTTCGTCACCGTCGCGGATTTCTACCACCGTATCAAGCTCGATTTCGGCGCCTTGGGACAGCACCTGCTCGACCATTTTTTCGGCAATTTCGTTTCCGCTGGCTTCCTGGAAGCCGGGGTAGTTTTCCACCTTCGGCGAATAGGTAATCTGTCCGCCGAAGGTTGCTTTTTCTATTATAAGTACGGTCTTGTTCGCCCTTAAGGCATACAGCGCCGCAGTAAGTCCTGCGGGACCGCCGCCGATTACAATTATATCATACATAATTACAGTCCGAGATATTTCTTTATTTCCGAAACGCCTGCGTACTTGCTAAAGCTCTCGCCGTCGGTTACAACGAGTGTCGGTGCCTGTTTTACGCCAAACTGCTCTACAAGCTCAACGTTCTGGTCGGCAAGCAGCTTTTCATACTGGAACTCTGCCTTGTCGAGCAGCGAGCAAGCAATTTTGCAGTTGGGGCAGGTTGCGGTTGTGAAGAGCATTGCTGTCTTTACCTTTACGGTGGTAGCAGCCTCTGATTCACAGCAAGCACACTCTGCTTCCTTTGCGTGGCTCTTGGTCATTTTCGACTTTTCAATGTCGTAAACCTTACGGTCCTTATACTCCTGTGTTTTTCCGTCGTTCCAGTTCTGTACCGGACGGTAGTAACCGGTTATACGGCTGTAAACCTCGGTGGCCGAACCGCAGTCGGGGCACTTAAACTCCTCACCGCTGATGTAGCCGTGGTTCTTACATACCGAGTAGGTCGGAGAAATTGAGTAATAGGGAAGCTCGTAGTTTTCTGCTATCTTGCGTACCAAGGCTGCAGTTGTGCGCCAGTCGGGCATACGCTCGCCAAGGAAGGCGTGGAATACAGTACCCGAGGTGTAAAGTGTCTGCAGGCCGTCCTGAATATCAAGTGCAGTGAAGATATCCTCGGTGTAGCCAACCGGAAGGTTGGAAGAGTTGGTGTAATAGGGGGTTGCACCCTCGCCGCCGGCAGTCTTGATGTCGGGGTAGTGCTTAAGGTCGTGCTTTGCAAGACGGTAAGAGGTAGATTCGGCGGGAGTTGCTTCAAGGTTATAAAGGTCGCCGTACATCTCCTGATAGTCAGAAAGACGCTCGCGCATGTGGTTTAATACCTGCTTTGAGAACTCCTGTGTTTCTACGTGGGTCATATCCTTGCCGATCCAGCAAGCGTTAAGTCCTGCTTCGTTCATGCCGAGCAGACCGATGGTGGAGAAGTGGTTTTCGAAGGTGCCGAGGTAGCGCTTAGTGTAGGGATAAAGTCCCTCATCAAGAAGCTTTGTAATAACGGTACGCTTAATCTTAAGCGAGCGAGCCGCAATATCCATAAGATGGTCAAGACGGCTATAGAACTCCTCGGGAGTCTTGGAAAGGTATGCGATTCTGGGCATATTGATGGTAACAACGCCGATAGAACCGGTGCTTTCACCGCTGCCGAAGAAGCCGCCCGACTTTTTGCGAAGCTCGCGCAGGTCAAGACGCAGACGGCAGCACATAGAACGTACGTCGCTGGGTTCCATATCGCTGTTTATGTAGTTTGAGAAATAGGGGGTGCCGTACTTCGCGGTCATTTCGAAGAGAAGCTTGTTGTTCTCGGTTTCGGACCAGTCGAAGTCGCTTGTGATGGAGTAGGTCGGGATGGGATACTGGAAGCCGCGGCCGTGAGCATCGCCCTCGATCATAATTTCGATAAACGCCTTGTTTATCATATCCATCTCTTTTTTGCAGTCCTTGTACTTGAAGTCCATTTCCTTGCCGCCTACAATAGCGTTAAGCTCAGCAAGGTCGGCCGGAACGGTCCAGTCAAGGGTTATGTTGGAGAAGGGT
>JAZUOJ010000118.1:0-15138 GCA_045604625.1 Acutalibacteraceae bacterium
ATTATTCTTTTCTGGGGTCGATAACGCGAACAGCATCATCAACGCGACCGTACTGACCCTGTGCCTTTTCCCAAGCGGTGTTAGCGTCGTCGCCCTTCTTGATGAAGTCGGTCATCTTGCCAAGGTTTACAAACTTGTAGCCGATAATCTGATTGTCCTCGTCAAGGGCAATACCGGTTACGTAACCCTCTGCCATCTCAAGATAGCGGGGGCCCTTCTCACGTGTGCCGTACATAGTACCAACCTGAGAACGAAGTCCCTTACCAAGGTCTTCAAGTCCTGCACCAACAGCAAGACCGTTCTCCGAGAAAGCACTCTGAGTTCTACCGTAAACGATCTGTAAGAACAGCTCGCGCATAGCGGTGTTGATAGCGTCGCAAACGAGGTCGGTGTTAAGAGCCTCTAAAATGGTGAGTCCGGGAAGAATCTCGGAAGCCATAGCTGCAGAGTGGGTCATACCCGAGCAGCCGAGAGTTTCAACCAAAGCCTCTTCAATGATGCCGTCCTTAACATTTAAGGTAAGCTTGCAGGCGCCCTGCTGCGGTGCGCACCAGCCAACGCCGTGTGTGAAGCCGGAAATGTCCTTTACCTGTTGAGCCTTCACCCATTTTGCTTCCTCCGGAATCGGAGCAGCGCCGTGATGAACGCCCTGTGCAACGGGACACATCTCTTCAATTTCTTTTGTGTAAATCATATGATAACTCCTTTCGGTCATAATCTGTTATCATTATAACTAAACTATGGAAAAAACACAAGAGCAAATTAAAACTTTGTCGAAAAAATAACATTCTTTTAGAGTAAAAATAAAAAGCTGACAATAGTCTGTCAGCTTTTAAGGTTATAAATTTACTTTGTCGGCCGAAACGACCAGGGTGCAGTCACGCTTTTCGGCAAAGCCGTCGGAAATCTGTGCCGAAAAAACGGTCTCTCCGTCAAGGTTGGCCGAAATAGCGCCTGCCTTTAGCGCAAAAACTGCATCTGCGTGGTTAGGTCTTACGCCGTAGCTGCCGCCCTGACGGCTGTTACCGTCGCATATATGAAACTTTACGCTGTCGCAGGTAACGGAGCACCTTTCGCCCTCGGGCGTCACAATTTTAAGGATAAGATTTTTTTGCATCGCGGTCACCCGTTTTGTCCTTTAAATCGTGTAAACACATCGTCTATCGTGCCCGACATAAGGAAAAACTGTTCGGGTATGGTGTCACACTCGCCGCCTAATATTCGTTCCATAGAGTCTACCGTTTTTTCAAGCGGAACGTAAATTCCCGACTGACCGGTAAAGCTTTCGGCAACGTGGAAGGGCTGGCTCATAAATCTTTGAACTCTGCGCGCACGGTTTACTGTTGCCTTGTCCTCGGGCGAAAGTTCGTCCATACCGAGAATTGCAATAATATCCTGAAGCTCGGCATATTTTTGCAGCACGCGCTGGGTTTCCTTTGCGGTGCGGTAATGTCGGTCGCCGACAAAATCGGGTGACAGCACGCGGGAGGACGATTCCAGCGGGTCAACTGCGGGGTATATTCCAAGCTCAACAATTTTACGAGAAAGAACGGTAGTAGCGTCAAGGTGCGAAAAGGTGGTAGCCGGTGCGGGGTCTGTGAGGTCGTCTGCGGGAACGTAAACCGCCTGTACCGAGGTAATAGAGCCATTTCCGGTTGATACTATTCTTTCCTGCAGTTTACCCATTTCGGTAGCAAGCGTGGGCTGATATCCAACCGCCGACGGCATTCTGCCGAGCAGAGCCGAAACCTCGCTTCCGGCCTGTGTGAAGCGGAAAATGTTATCAATAAACAACAGCACGTCCTTGTGTGCCGTTTCGCGGAAATATTCCGCCATAGTAAGACCGACAAGCGGTGCGCGAAGGCGCGCGCCTGCCGTTTCGTTCATCTGGCCGAAAACAAGCGCGGTCTTGTCTAAAACACCCGACTGCTTCATTTCATTCCAAAGGTCGTTTCCCTCGCGCGAGCGTTCGCCTACGCCTGCAAATACGGAATAGCCGTTGTGCTGGAATGCGACGTTGCGTATAAGCTCCATTATAAGAACGGTCTTTCCAACGCCTGCACCTCCGAAAAGTCCTATCTTTCCGCCGCGAACATAGGGGGTCATAAGGTCAATTACCTTAATTCCGGTTTCGAGTATGTCGTCCGAGGAAACAATTTCGGCAAGATTCGGTGCGGGGTGATGAATGGGCCAATGCTCGTCGCTTTGTATTTCGGGGCCGCGGTCAATGGGTTTTCCCGTGACGTTTACCATTCTGCCGAGCGTTGCTTCGCCTACACAGATTTTTATAGGCCCGCCCGTGTCTGTAGCCTTCATCCCGCGCGACATTCCGTCGGTTGGGTTCATCGAAATACACCGCACTTCACCGTTTCCCAGATGTTGTGAAACCTCAAGGGTGTATGTTTCGCCGTTTACTTCTATTGTTACGGCGTTAAAAATATCGGGAACTTGCATTTCGTCAAACAAAATATCCACTACAGGACCGGTAATTTTTTGTACCATTCCTATGCCTTTTTTTGACATATTTTATTCCCCTTCCATTGAAAATTCTACCGAGGTTTCCAAAACGTCGGCTGTGACCTGACTTTGCCGTTTGCGGTTTATTTCCTTTTCCAGCGCAAAGCAGTAGTCGGTTGCGGTATCGTACGCCGAACGCATCGTCATAAGCGTAGCGGCCTGAGCGCCCAGTGCTGTTTCAAGCACGCGTCTAAATATAAACGATGCCATTACTTTTTCGGCAGTTGCATTTATTACCGTCTGTCTGTCCGGAATAAACAGCGGTTCGACTTCCGGCTGCTCGTTGCTGCTGTCAAGACAAAAAAGCTCGCACATTTCGGGCTGCTGATTAAGCATATTTGAATACTTGGGATAAATTATATTAACTGTAGAGATTTCGCCGCTGTTCAAAAGCGAAAAAACGTACCTAAAGAGCGAAACAGCGTCCTCGTACTTCGGAACGTCGCCGAAGACAAGACTTTTATTAAACGGTATTCCTTTTTCGGAAAAATACAGTTCTGCCTGTTTTCCGCAAATAATCGTAAAGTACGGTGCGCAGGAATTTTTAATAACGTCCTCTGCAAAGGAAAGTAGATCGGTATTAAAACTTCCGCACATACCCTTGTTAGACGCCATAACGATAAGGCATTTTGGGGCGTCCTTGCTTTTGGGTACAAAAAGCTTATTAAAATCGGTGCGGTACTTCTTATAAAGCTCGGCACAGCCTGCTTCGTATTCCGAATACTGGGAGTGAAGAGCATTTATGCGGGAATATTTAACGGTTGACGCCGTTTTCATCGCTTTTGAAAGCTTTTGTGTTGAACGAATGGAGCGCAGCTTCTTTTTTAAATTTTGTATAGTCGGCATAACTAGCTCCTTGCGACAAAGCGTTCAAGCGCAGTCTTAAGTTCGGAGCGTAGCGCATCGTCCATACGTGCTCCGGTTTTAAGCTTATCAAGAAGTGACGAATATTCGTCACGGAAGAAACTGTATAGGTCGTGCTCGAACTGTTCCAACTGTTCGGCCTTAATGTTGCCGGCATAGCCCTCGCTTACGGCAAAGATGAGAAGTGCCTGCAGATGGTCGTCAATGGGGGAGTATCTGCCCTGTGTGAGCGCGGCTGTAAGCCGTTTGCCCGAATGGAGGGTTGCTTTGGTGGTTGAATCAATATCGGCACCAAACTGCATAAAGTCGGCAAGCTCGCGGTACTGCGCAAGGCGCGTACGCAGGTTAGAAGACACCTGCTTCATAAGCTTGCTTTGTGCCGCGCCGCCCACGCGCGAAACCGAAAGACCAACGTTAACGGCGGGGCGTTGTCCCTCGTTAAACAGCTCGGAATCAAGGAAAATCTGTCCGTCGGTTATGGATATAACGTTGGTGGGTATATAGGCCGAAATATCGCCTGCAAGTGTTTCTATAATGGGCAGAGCCGTCATAGAACCGCCGCCCAGCTCATCCGAAAGATGGGCCGCACGTTCAAGCAATCTTGAATGGAGATAGAAAATATCTCCCGGATACGCTTCACGGCCTGACGGGCGGTGCAAAAGCAGAGAAAGCTCACGGTATGCAACGGCGTGTTTTGAAAGGTCGTCGTAGATAATAAGAACGTCCCGTCCGCCGTACATAAAATATTCACCCATTGCGGTACCCGAAAAGGGCGCAATGTATTGTAGCGCAGCCGAGCTTGACGCAGGCACCGCTATTATTGTGGTATAGTCGAGCGCGCCGTGTGATATAAGCTTTTCTCTTATATCGGCAATAAGTGTTTCCTTTTGACCTATCGCCACGTATATGCAAATCGTGTTTTTGCCTTTTTGGTTAATTATGGTGTCTACCGCTATGGCGGTTTTACCCGTCTGACGGTCACCTATTATAAGCTCGCGCTGGCCCTTTCCTATCGGTACAAGCGCGTCAATAGCCTTAATTCCGGTGTGCAGAGGTGTGTTTACCGGTGCGCGGTCAAGAATGCCGGGAGCCTTAAACTCTATCGGTCTACGCTCCTTTGCCGGCAAAAAGCCCTCTCCGTCTATTGGATTCCCAAGCGCGTCAACAACGCGTCCGAGTAACGGCTCTCCAACAGGAACAGATGCAATTCTGCCTACGCGTCTTACGCGGCTGCCGCTTTCAATATGCTCGTATTCGCCGAAGATTACACAGCCTATGCGGTTGGGCTGAATGTCAAGCACCATACCGCGTTCGCCGCACTCAAACTCTATAACCTCGCCGTACATAATATCGGCAAGTCCGTCCATCCAGCATATACCGTCCGAAACGGTCATAACGCGGCCTAATTGATAGGTGTGCACCTTAGGACAAAAGCCGGATGCCTTTTCTGTGAACTCCTTTATAAGTTCCTTTGCGGCATCGTCGTTAAGTATGGGGTCGCGATTCAGGCTTTTTTCAAAATGGTATAGTTCTTCGCTTATGGTTCCGTCGTAAACGGTATCACCGATTCTAAGGCGTAGTCCCCCTATGAGGGTCGGATCCTCTAAAACCCAAAACGAAGTCTTGCCGCCTACCTCCTCAAGTAATCGAGTGGTAGCAGCATTTATTTTTTCGACCAAAGCGTCCTCTAATTTAAAGGCCGACGTGAGCGTTACGTAAAGCACGTCGTGGTGCTTTAGATACGTCATATCTCCCGGTGTCAGCTTTATTTGTGACAGTATGTTTTCGGCAACAACTGAGTCTAAAGATTTTATTTGTCCTAAATACGGCTCGCGCGCAAATAATTCGGTTACGGTATTTTTCATAACACTAAATAGTGCTTTTCGCGAGTCTTCTATCATTTCGCGGTGTGCTTCTCTGCATTCGCGCTCGCCAAACGCCTCTATTTGTGCTATCTTATCGGACAATACTTTTTTGGCTGTCGCTACCTCTTCACTTTCTGCTTCTTCTTTGGTGTCGGGCACGAAAGAAACCTGCTTTGGGAGGGTGACGGAGGAGAGTGACTCTGCCTCGTCGAGCTCACGGTTAATTTTCTCTCTTCTGGTTTTAAAGATGGAGATAACCATCTTTCGACCGAAAAGCCAGAGAATAAGCAGGAGTATGAGAAAGTTAATTATAACGTATTGTATCTCCATAATTATCAGATCCTATGAGAAATAATCTTCTCTGCAAAAATTTCGGCAGCTTTCTCTATGTCGGGGCGCACCGAATCCACTATCTGGCTGTAATCGTTTTTCATCTGTGTGCGATAGTCATCAACCGTGTCCATACGCTTTTTCTGTGCAGCCTCAATCTGTTTTTTGCCCTCAACCTTAAGCTCTTCTAAAAAAAGCTTTTCGTTTTGCTTTTTTGTCTTAAGATATTCTGCTTTTTGCGCCTCTATACGGCTTTCGTTCTGAGAAGCAATGTCCTCTATCGAAGCCTTTTTTTGACGGGCGTCCTCGATTTTTTTGCGACGTTCGTCAATCACGCGAAGCACCGGCACGAAAAGCCAGTTGTGCAGTATAAACATAAGCAGCGAGAAGCAAATAACGGTCCATATTATAATGGAAACCTGAATGGTCATATTCTTGCTCCTTTAAAAGTAGAACTAGATTTTTGAAATAAGCATAAAGGCGATAAGAAGACCGTAAATGGTAAGAGCCTCCATAAGTGCCAACGAAATGATAAGGGTAGAACGAATGTCCTTTGCCGCGTCGGGCTGACGAGCAATACTCTCCATAGCTGCCTTTGCGGTAATGCCCTGTGCAATAGCGGGGGCGATGGTGCCTATAGCGATGGCAATAGCTGCTGCAATAGCAATGATTCCTGAACCTGTCATAATTTTTCTCCTTTAAATTTATTCTGTTTCTGTAACTTCATCCAGATATATTGATACTAACATAGTAAACACGATGGCCTGCAACGCGCAGAAAAGCAGCGACAGCACCATCATAACCACCGGCGCACCGATGGGGAACACGTGGTAAAGCTCCTCGGTTACGGTTTCTTCGCCGAAAATGTTACCGTAAAGGCGAAGCGCCAGCGAAGCCGGCTTTATAAACTCGTCAAGCAGCAAAAGGGGAAGCATAAACGCCATAGGTGTAACAAACCGTTTAAAGTAGTGCTTTACGCCGTGGCGCAGCCCCGAAATCTGCAAGAACAAAAAGGTTATTACGCCCAGTCCCACCGTGACCGAAAGACTGGCGGTCGGAGACTTTACGTAGTCGGTAAGACCGACGCCGGGAATAAGCCCCGAATAGTTTGAAAATATTATAAAAATGAAAAGCGAGGCCAAAAAGGTAAAGAATTTTCTTGCCTTTTCCTTGCCGAGCGAGTCGGTAAAGAAATTATCAAGTGCCTCAACTCCGGTTTCTATGATGTTTTGAAATTTTCCGGGTCGCTCCTTAAGCGAGCGCTTTACAATAAGGGAAATCACCGCGGTCAGCAGTAGTATTATCCACATTGTGACAACCTCGCCCGTTACGTCCAAAACACCGAAGATGCTAAAAAGCACCCGCGATTTTTCACCCATCGGACCCCTCCTTCTTATCTTCTGCCGGTTCTAAGAGTCCAAGCAGACGTTTTGTAAAGAAAAACATAGGTATTGTCATACCGAGCACAGCGCCGATAAGCGGATACCATACGTTTACAAACTGTTTTCCTACAATATATACTATAACCAATATTAAAATTTCCACCGCCTGACGAATGAAGCCTACGGCCGCAAAGCTATGCGGACGGGTTTTAATAACCCATTTGGACAGCTGAAAGTTTAGAAAAGCAATACCGCAACCCAGCAAAAAAGCAAGCACGGCGCTAACTATGTTTTCGGTCATAATATCACCCCTCTTTGCCGTTCATTATAGCACTAGCTATTTTGCATTTCAAGATATGTTCGTTATTTTTTGTCATATTCAAATTTTTAAAAAATATAGTGGAATAAACTTCAGAATGTGTTATACTTAAACCACTATGATTTAGGGGTTTTTTATGAAACGGTCAATTAAAAAAATGCTACCACTTGCGATGGTTCCTACAATAATGTCGCTTGCGTGGCCTACTATGCTCGAACAGCTTATGCAGACGGCGGTACAGTATATAGATACTGCAATGGTAGGCACGCTCGGTACTGCGGCTACCGCTGCGGTAGGGGCGACAACAACCGTAAACTGGCTTATAAACAGCACAATATCGGCGCTCTCGGTTGGATTTTTGGCTTTTATATCCCAGGCACACGGTGCGGGTGAGTTCGAAAAGGTAAAAAAGGCGTCGGCGCAGGCCGTGCTTGCGGTTTTGCTGTGCGGCACGTTTTTTACGGTGCTTACCCTTGCGCTCAGCGGCGTTATCCCTGCCTGGATGCAGGTTGACAGGGCGATTCGCCCCTTGGCATCCCGATATTTCTTTATTTTATATACACCTATGCTGGCGCGCACGGCTACCATAATTTTCGGCACGCTGCTTCGCGCAGCAGGGGACAGCAAGACGCCTATGCGCATAGGCGTATGGGTAAACGTTATAAACGTTGTACTTAACTTTATACTTATTTATCCCACACGGTATGCCGTATTATTTGGTACCCGGTTTAAAATTTTTGGTGCGGGACTTGGGGTGACCGGTGCGGCCATAGCCAGCGCTGTTGCATTTACGGCGGGCGGCATAGGAATAACCATCGCACTTATGCGACACAAAATGTTAAGTCCTCGCGGTCAAAGCCTTCGTCCCGACGGCGAAATTCTTCGCCCGTGCCTTAAGGTGGCTTTCCCGAACGCACTACAGCGTTTCGGTACGTCTTTCGGATACGTAGCCTTTGCCGCTATGGTAAATTCTTTGGGCGAAATATCCACAGCAGCGCATACAATAGCAAACACGGTTGAATCGGCATTTTACATACCCGGCTACGGAATGCAAACTGCGGCGGCAACGCTGGCAGGAAATGCGCTCGGCGCGCGGGACGGACGGAAAATGCGGGACCTTTCGCGTATGATAATAGCCATAGAGGTTGCGCTTATGGTGCTATCAGGCGGGCTTTTGTTTGTGTTTGCACCCGATATGATGAGACTGTTTTCAAACGACCAAAAGGTAATTGCACTCGGCGTTACGGTGCTTCGTATGGTCGCGGTGTCCGAACCCTTTTACGGCGTTTCTATAATAATAGAGGGTATGATGCAGGGAATGGGCAAAACGGTTATGCCGTTTATCTGCAATATAATCGGTATGTGGGGCGTCAGAATAGTAGGCACGTTTATATGTACCCAACTGCTGGAGCTTGGCCTTGTTTCGGCGTGGGGATGTATGATACTCCATAATATGCTGCTGTTTGCTATGTTCGTCACGTATTATCTAACCGGAAAATGGAATAGTCTAAAATAAAAAAGCACCCATCGGGTGCTTTTTTTACATATCTGTGTCTTTAACGGTCAAATATTTGCCTTCCGGTGTGTTTATTTCTGCAAAGCAGTTTTGAATAAATAAAATGTGGGTGGACGCAATAATAAGGCTTCTGAACATATTCTTCGTTTCGGTGTGGGTTACGCCTATATGGTAGGCGGTATCCTGTATGCCGCAAATATAGCGCAGCATATTTTCAAACTCCGAACAAAAATAGTCGTAAGCCGTTTTGGAATCATAGGTGTCGCGCTGAATGCGGAAAAGCTGCGAAAGGTTTTCAATCGAAGCCGCGCTCTTGGCGACGCTTATGAATATTAAGTATGCAATCTGCTCAACATAATACTGCTTTTTTACGGGTGCGGGAATAACCCCTTTTTTAACATAATTACTGACCATAGACGGGGTAATTTCAGGACATCCAAGCGGTTTTAAGCAGCCGTTTATATATTTTGTTACCTGCTCTAGATAAAGTCCTACGTTCGGCAGCTCATCATAGCGGGGAAAACGGAAATCGCCCACCTTGGCCGCGAACAGAGCTTTCATATTCTGTTCCATAAGTTGATTTTATTAAATTTTAGGGCGGCTGTCAACCGGTTTTTAAAAATTGTTGACAAGATATTTGAAAACTGATATAATGCGGGTATCGGTTTTTGAAAAACCGATAAAGAGATTTTAGAAACTTTAGGAGTCTTTATGATAAAACTTGTTGTTGATTCATCGTCAGACTACACAAAAGACGAACTTTACGGCACGGGAATAACACTGGTGCCCATCGGCATAAGTTTGAACGATAAAAACTATTTAGACGGAATAGATTTAAACAGGGACGAATTTTATAAAGTTATGACCGAAGACGGCGGTTTCCCAAAGACGGCAATGCCGTCGCCTGCCGCGTTTGCCGAAATTTTTGAAAATGCAAAACAAGACCGTGACGACGTAATATGTATTTTACTGTCATCGGCCTTAAGCGGCACCTATCAAAGTGCGGTTACTGCTAAGGAAATGGTAGGGTATGATAGAGTATATGTTGTAGACTCCCTGCGTGCGTCTTTCTGCATAAAGATAATGGTGGATTACGCCCAAGAACTGATAAAGGCAGGCAAAGAAGCAGGGGATATAGCCGCGCAAATAGAGAATCTAAAGCAAAAGGTTAAGGTTTATGCCGCGCTGGATACGCTTGAATATCTGTATCGCGGCGGAAGACTAAGCCGCACGGGTGCCGTTATAGGCGCGGTAACAAACATAAAACCCGTTGTAACTATAGACGGCGACGGTAAAGTTTCTCTTATCAAAAAATCGCTTGGGGTTTCGCGTGCAAAAGCGGACGTTTTAGCCTATATAGAACAGCACGAAACAGACCCCCGGTTTCCGGTGTACTCGCTTTATACCTACGGCACCGAAAATTGCAAAAAATTAGAAGAAAATCTTGAAGAACGCGGCATAAAACTTGACCGACGCGTGCAGATAGGTCCCACCATCGGAGCCCACGTCGGCCCTGAGGTGTTTGGTGTGTTCTTTGTAGAAAGGTAGAAAAATATGAGTTTTAAAATTATATCCGATTCCTCGGCAGATATGCTATACGTAAACGGTGTAAACTTTGCAAGCGTGCCGCTTAAAATTATTACCGACGAGAAAGAATACGTTGACGATGAAAATCTTGCGGTCGGCGATATGATAAATGACCTTAAAAAATATAAGGGTATATCAAAATCCTCCTGCCCGAACGTTGAGGACTGGAAAGCGGCAATGCAGGGCGCCGATAAGGTTATTTGTGTTACCATTACAAGTAACTTATCGGGCAGCAACAACACGGCAAATCTCGCGCTCAGAGAATACCTCGAACAAGAAAGCGGACGAGAAGGCTTTGTTATAGATACTCTGTCTACCGGCCCCGAAAACGCGCTTATAATAGAAAAGCTTTGCAGTCTTATAAACGCCGGACTTTCGGTGGACGAGATAAAGCGCGAAATAGAAGAGTACCAAAAAACAACACACCTCATTTTCTCGCTCGAATCGCTTCGCAATCTTGCCAACAACGGCAGGGTAAGCGGTGCTACCGCCAAACTTGCGGGTATACTCGGCATACGCATAGTGGGCAAGGCAAGCGACATAGGTACGCTAGAAATTACCGATAAGGTGCGCGGCGCAGAAAAAACGCTTGGTACCATACTTAAAAATATGTGTGAATACGGATTTCGCGGCGGCAAGGTCAGAATACATCATTGTCAAAACAAAGGCGCGGCAACCGCACTTCAAAATTTGATAGCCGAAAAATTTGCAAAAGCGCAGATATTCGTGCAGGAAACAAGAGCGCTGTGCAGTTTTTATGCCGAATCGGGCGGATTGCTCGTAGGTTTTGAGGGTTAGTTTTAACATATATTAAGACTTTGTGAACTTTCGCAGGGTCTTAATTTTTTTGCTTGAATAGAAATATTTACTGTGCTATACTCAAAACATAAAATAAAAGGAGCGAAACAAAGTGGAAAAACAATATAAAAAACCGCTTTTGCTTATAACCTTCGGCGTAGTGCTGTATGTTGCTCTTAGCAATCTTAAAAGCCTTTCGGGCTTCTTCGCCGGGCTCATAAACCTTATGTTTCCCGTCGTGTTCGGCTTTGTGCTGGCTTTTGTGCTTAACGTTCCTATGGCAGGGTTTGAACGCCTGCTGTCAAAACTGTTTGCAAAGCTCAAGGCAAAGCGTGTTCCGAAACCAAAGTTTTTAAGAATAATCAGTCTGCTGCTTACGTTTATTTGCCTGTTGCTTGTAGTGGCACTTGTGTTTACAATGCTGATACCCGAGCTGGTTTCGTCTGTAGTAAGCCTATATGAGCTCATACTTCAGAAATGGCCCGAATGGGCGGAAACGCTTCGCCTTTACGATATCGACACGTCGCAGATCACCAAGTGGCTGGAATCGCTGGACGTGAAGAATTTGGTGTCGCAACTGTCAAGCAGTGCAGGCTCCATAATTTCCGAAGCAGTCAACATCGCGTCAAGTGCCGTTTCGGGACTCAGTTCCTTCTTTATTGCGCTGGTTATAGCGGTGTATACGCTGCTTAGCAAGGAAACGCTTGGAAATCAGGTTGGCAAGCTTATGCAGGCTTATCTGAAAAAGCCGGTGGCCGATTATCTCAGCAACGCCGGCCGCATGATAAGCGAAACCTATTCGAAATTCCTGTCCGGACAGTGCCTTGAAGCCTGTATCCTCGGTATAATGATATTTGTGTCCTTCAGCATTTTCCGCATACCGTATGCCAGCCTTACGGCGGTGCTAACAGCCGTTATGGCGTTCGTGCCCTATATCGGTTCCTTTGCGGCCTGCGTCATAGGCGCGTTTTTGGTGCTGCTGGTTAATCCCTCGCAGGTAATTATTTGTGTTATTGTTTATTTGGTTGTTCAGTTTATTGAAAACCAGTTTATATATCCCCACGTGGTGGGAACCTCCGTAGGTCTTGACGCGTTATGGACGCTTATAGCAGTAATTGTTGGCGGAAAGATTATGGGTGTGCTCGGTATGATATTCTTTATACCGTTAACAGCGGTGTTTATTAACCTGCTTCGCAGTCACACCTATAAGGTCATATCGCTTAAAAACAAAAACGCACAAAAAGAATAAAAAGAAAAGGCTTGATGAACTTCATCAAGCCTTTTTAATATTTATTTTTCCTCTTCTTCGGCTTCTTCCTCAACGGGAAGCTTTTCAACCGTTATGCGTTCAATTCGGCGCTCGTCTACCTCGCGTACCGTAAAACGGCAACCTGCGTGCTCAATTTCCGGGTTTTCATCCTCGGCAGGAATTCTGCCAAGCTCCGACATTATAAAGCCGCCGATAGTATCGTATTCGCCTTCGGGGAAGGAAATGTCAAGCAGCTCTTCCAACTCCTCAATATCGGTTGTACCGTCGATATCAAAGGTGGTTTCGTTAACCTGTTCAATTTCTTCCTCTTCGTTATCGTATTCGTCCTGCATGTTTCCGACGATGGATTCCAGCAGGTCTTCGATTGTAACAATACCGGAAATGCCGCCGTACTCGTCGCATACGAAAACCATCTGAAGATGCTTTTCGGTCATTTCGTTAAACAAATCGCCGCAGCGTTTTGATTCGGGGACAAAAACGGCCTCGCGCATAAGGTCGGCAATTTTAACGGTGGAGGGTATCTTCTTGCCGACAAACTGTAAAAGGTCTTTTACATATATAATGCCCTTAATATCGTCAAGGTCCTCCTCGTATACGGGTATACGCGAATAACCGGCCTCAAGAGTTTTCTCCAAAACATCCGAGAAATTGTCGCTGATTTCTACCGCAACAATATCGGTGCGGTGTGACATAACGTCGGCAGCAACAATATCGTCAAACTCGAAGATATTGTTTATCATTTCCTTTTGGCTTTCTTCAATAACGCCCTTTTCTTCGCCGGCGTCAACCATCATCAGAATTTCTTCCTCAGTTACGGTATCCTCACTGGCGTTGGGGTCAAAGCCGAGCAGACGAACTACCGCGTTGGTCGAAAGTGAAAGCACCTTTATAAAAGGTATCATAATTTTTTTAATGAACAGTAAAATTCCTACAACCTTGAACGAGATACTCTCTGCCTTTTGCATAGCAATTCTCTTGGGGGCAAGCTCGCCGAGTACCAGCGAGAAGTAGGACATAATAACCGTAACAATAACAAGTGCAACGTTTTCCATAACACCGAAGGCGTTTTGCGGAAGTGACAGTATTTTCACAAGCCACGCTGCCAGCGGTTCGGAAAAATTATCTGCGGCGGATGCAGAGGTCAAAAATCCCGCAAGCGTTACACCGATTTGTATAGTGGACAGAAAAGCGGATGGACTTTCTACAAGTTGCAGCACCTTTTTTGCGCCGCTGTGTCCCTCCTCAGCCATTTTCTTCAGTTTGGTGTCGTTCAGTGAAATAATTGCAATTTCGCTCATAGCGAAAAATGCGTTAACCAGAATAAGTACAAACAGTAAAATGATTTCAAATAAGCCGTTAGGCCACCCGTCCATAAAAATTAAAAACTCCGTTTCGTAAGTTAAATTTCGATATTTTACATATCAACACATATCATATAATAAATGCGCGTAAAAAGTCAACAGCTATTTTTGGGTTAATTTGGGAGAAAAACGAAGAAAAGCGGCAAAAAGACGTTTTAAATGCTCTTTTTGACCGCACCAACCTCAAATTGCTCTAAAACGACTGAAAAATAAGAAAATTAAAAAATGAGGGCGAAAAAATATAAAACCGTTGCACTTTTAATAGGTTTAAAGCAATCGCGCAGTCGGAGAAAAAACATATACACAGCAGGGCAGAGAGACCGATATTGGCTTAATTGACCAATAGAGGTTTTCTTTTTGTTAAAAAATTGTCAATTTATGAAAATCTTCATTTTCCTATTTACATATCGGCAAAAAAGTGTTATTATATTTTTCGTATGGAATGCTATTATAAATTTCTGTAACGAAATATATCAAGGAGGAAATTTCCATGGCAAGAAAGTTTAAAACTATGGACGGTAACAACGCTGCAGCATACGTGTCTTATGCGTTTACTGAGGTAGCCGGTATTTACCCGATTACCCCGTCCAGCCCTATGGCAGACTATGTTGATCAGTGGTCGGCACAGGGTCAGAAGAACATTTTCGGCACAACCGTAAATGTTGTAGAAATGGAGTCTGAAGCAGGTGCTGCCGGTACCGTTCACGGTTCGCTGAACGCAGGTGCGCTTACCACCACCTACACCGCATCTCAGGGCTTACTTCTTATGATTCCCAATATGTACAAAATCGCCGGTGAGCTTTTACCCTGCGTGTTCCACGTATCGGCACGCTGCGTAGCTTCCCATGCTCTTAACATTTTCGGTGACCATTCCGACGTTTATGCCTGCCGTCAGACAGGTTTCGCAATGCTCGCTGAAACTAATACACAGGAAGTTATGGACCTCGGCGCTGTTGCTCACCTTGCTACAATCAAGTCAAGAGTTCCCTTCCTCAACTTCTTCGCCGGCTTCCGTACATCTCACGAAATCCAGAAGATTGAGATCTGGGACTATGAAGATCTTAAGGAAATGTGCGATATGGATGCTGTTGAAGCATTCCGCAAGCGCGCTCGCAACCCCGAGAGACCTGTTATGAGAGGTTCTCATGAGAACGACGACATCTTCTTCCAGCACAGAGAAGCCTGCAACGAGTACTATGATGCAATTCCCGGTATCGTTGAGGAATATATGGACAAAGTCAATGCCAAGCTCGGCACAGACTATAAGGTTTTCAACTACTACGGCGCTCCCGATGGAGAAAAGGTTATCATCGCTATGGGTTCTTTCTG
>JAZUOJ010000119.1:0-45709 GCA_045604625.1 Acutalibacteraceae bacterium
GGCAGAAGGACTCGAACCCTCGGCACGCGGTTTTGGAGACCGCTGCTCTACCAACTGAGCTATACCCCTTGGTGGGCCATCAGGGACTCGAACCCCGGACCGACCGGTTATGAGCCGGTTGCTCTAACCAACTGAGCTAATGGCCCGATTAGCAACAAGAGTATTATATCACAAAAGTATTTTTTGTCAATATTATTTTAAAATATTTTTGCTCTGTGGCGGGTTATTTTTAGCCCGCCACAGTTTTATGCTTATTTATATTCCGAGAACCGTAACCGCTATGCTGAAATATATCAAAAGCGATAACGCGTCCACTATGGTTGTAATAAGCGGATTCGCCATTATGGCAGGATCAAGCCCTACCCTCTTTGCCAATATGGGCAGGCTGCAGCCTATTACCTTAGCGATAAGCACGGTTGCTATAAGCGTAATGCTTATTACGGCTATTATTGCCAGGCTATATCCCCTACCGAGCAGCAGATTATCGACCAGCAGTATTTTAACAAAATTAACAGCACCCAAGGCCACACCGCACAAAAGTGAAACCCGCAGTTCTTTCCAAACTATTTTGAAAATGTCTGAAAACTGAACGTCGCCCAACGAAAGAGAACGAATTATTGTAACCGACGCCTGACTTCCCGAATTACCCGCTGTACCCATTATCATAGGCATAAAGCAGGTCAGGGCTATACCGTATGTCACATTCTCTGCCAGTGTAGATTCAAAGCCGCCTATTATAAGTCCCGTAAACGTTGCCGATATCATAAGCAGCATAAGCCACGGAATTCTTACTAAAAACGTGCTCCATATTCCGGTTTTAAGGTATGGTTTTTCGCTTGGCGTAATTGCCGCCATAAGCTCCATATCCTCGGTTGTTTCTTCCTGCAAGACGTCAATAGCGTCATCAACCGTTACTATGCCTACAAGGCGATTTTCGGTATCTACTATCGGGATAGCCAAAAAGTCATATTTTTCAAACAGTGCAACAACGCTTTCTTTGTCATCCATCGTACCCGCACAGATAACATTAGTTTCCATTATTTCGGAAATAGTCTGTTCGGGACCGGCAAGTAAAAGCTCGCGCACCGTTACAATTCCTATTAGTTTTCGGCGCGAATCGGTTACATAACAAATATAAATGGTTTCGGAATTGAGTCCTATAGTGCGTATGCGGGTAAAGGCATCGGCAACCGTCATATCCTTTTTAAGGTCGATATACTCGGTAGTCATTATGCTGCCGGCACTATCATCGGGGTATGCCAGCAATTTATTTATCATACTGCGTGTGGCAGCATCGGCCTGACGCAAAATTCGCTTTGCTACGTTTGCGGGCATTTCCTCGATTATGTCTACGGCGTCGTCCATAAACAGTTCTTCCATAACCTCGCGAAGCTCGCGGTCACTAAATGCGCCTATCAACTGCTCCTGCAAATCGGAATCCAGAAGGGCGAAAACCTCACTCGCCAACTCTTTGGGCATAATGCGAAACAGTTTAGGTCGTTCGTGTTCCTCGATTTCCTCGAACCAGACCGCGATATCCGCCGGATTTTGCTCAGCTAGTGCTTTCTTTAGCTGATTATATTTGCGTTCGGCAAACAGCGTTAAAATCTTTTCTTCCACATTATCACCCTTTTCTTTAAAATATAAAAAGCATTCCTTTTAAAAGGAAATGCTTTTCTATTAAAAATTATATCATTTTTAGCTCTTTCCGTCAACACGCAGATTAACTGCGTGAGCAATCACAGGGATATTATTTCCCTGCTGGGTTGAGGTTGGTGAAAGAAGAGCACCGGTAGCGCAGAAGAGTATATTTTTAAACACACCCTTTTCGAGCCTTTTTAAAATATGCGAACAAAGCACGCTTGCACCACAGCCGCAACCCGAACCGCCCGAATGAGTATCCTGTCGTTTACGGTCATATATCATAAGGCCGCAGTCCTTGTGTTTAGTCTTAAGGTCTACCCCGTCACGGCTCATTAGTTCATACAAAAGCTCGCTTCCCACCAGTCCCAGGTCGCCCGTGAAAATCGCATCGTAATCCTGCGGTTTTGTATTCGTATCGGTAAGATAAGCCAATATTGTATCATATGCGGCAGGTGCCATAGCCGCACCCATATTGTTGGCATCCTTTACCCCTAAATCGCACACAAGGCCGATGGTTGCCGAATGAACATACGGACGTTTTTCGCCCTGCCCGAGCACAACGCTGCCGCTGCCGGTAACCGTCCACTGCGCTGTGGGAGGTCTTTGCGCGCCGTACTCTAACGGAAAACGATACTGTCTTTCTGCCGAGCAAAAGTGCGAGGAAGTAACCGCAACCGCATGCGTAGCCGCACCGCTATCCACGTAGGTTGCCGCATTCAAAAGACTGAGTGCCATTGTAGAGCAGGCACCGTAAAGTCCCACAAACGGTATGCACAGGTCCATTATTCCAAAGCTGCTTCCAATACACTGGTTGAGAAGGTCGCCCGCAAAAATACAGTCAATATTTTCAGGGTTTAGCTTTGCCTTTTTTAGGGCTGCTAATACGGCCATACGTTGTAGCTCGCTTTCGGCTTTTTCAAAGCTTTTAAGTCCCATTGAGGCGTCTTCGTATATATTATCAAATTCGGCCGAAAGAGGCCCCTGCCCCTCTTTACTGCCGACAACGGCGGCATAGCCTAAAACACGCGGTTTATTTTCAAAAATTATCGTACGTTTTCCGAGTCTTGACGGCATAAACACATCTCCTAATTGCTTTCTGTTATTGTTTGCCTTATTGTGATTTTTATCCGCAAATCGTTGACCGAAAAACTGCGCTGTGTTAAAATAGTTCTAACGGAGGTGGATATATGCAGTATGTTGTTCCCGATTATTATGATGAGTTTTCCTGCATTAAGGGAAAATGTAAGCACAACTGCTGTATTGGATGGGAAATTGACATCGACAGCGACACCGCCGAGCTTTACAAATCGGTAAAGGGCTGCTTTGGAAAGCGCCTTTACGAATCGGTTTCAAACGATGACGTACCGCATTTTATACTTGGAAAAGATGAACGCTGTCCGTTTCTGAACAGCGAAAATTTGTGTGATATAATTTTGCAATTAGGCGACGAATTTCTTTGCGATATTTGTGCCGAGCATCCGCGCTTTACTAACGAATTCGAGGACCGAATCGAAAAAGGACTCGGTCTTTGCTGTGAAGCTGCGGCGAGACTTATTTTAAGCCGCGAAAAACCCGTAGCACTGTTAGGAGATACCGACACAGACGACAAAATAATATTACTGCGCGATAAAATAATATCTGTTTTGCAGCAGCGAGAAAAAAGTATCTTCAAAAGACTTGGTGAAGCACTTTCACTCTGCGGAAAGACCGAAACCGAATTTGATATAGAAAAGTGGGCAGAAAAACTGCTTTCGCTTGAACGGTTGGATGACGAATGGACCGATAGATTAAATCTACTGAAAAACGGTATCAAAGCCGCAAATTTCGCAGATTTTGACCTATATATGAGTTCAAGACAGACAGAATACGAACAGCTTGCAGTTTATCTTGTTTATCGGCATTTCGCCAACGCAGATAAAAAGGACGCAGCTACGACACGACTGCGCTTTGCGGAATTTGCCGTTATGCTTATAAGGGCAATTGGTGCGGTTGCGTGGACAGAAAACGGGAAATTCGGCACAGATGACTATATAGAAACAGCCCGTATGTTCTCATCCGAAATAGAGTATTCGGATGAGAATCTGGGTTTAATTTTAGAATGGTTAAAATAGTAAAATAAAAGCAGCCACCCGAAGGTGGCTGTTTTTTTATTAGTTTGTATAGTTATCAAAATATCCCTGAACGAGGACAACGGGGGTACCCTTGTCGCCCGAACCGCTTGTAAGGTCACAAAGCGAACCGATAAGGTCGGTAAGCTGACGCGGGGTTGTTCCCTGAGATGCCATATTGCCTACCAGGTTGTCCTGCTTTGATTTGATGCTTTCGGAAATAGCCTTTTTAAGTTCCTCACCAGAAAGGTCTCTATAATCGTTATCGGCGAGATACTTAAGCTTGATTTCATTAGGTGTACCGATAAGTCCGTCGGTGTATGCGGGAGAAACTACCGGGTCGGCAAGCTCCCAAATTTTACCCTGAGGATCCTTAAATGCACCGTCACCGTAAACCATAACTTCAACGTGTTTGCCGGTTGCCTTAATAACCTTATCCTGGATATCAAGAACCAACTGCCTGCAATCACGCGGGAAAAGCTTTATTGTTTCCTCTGTGGCCTTGTTTGAGCCAAGAAGACCATAATTCTTGTTATATCCGCTGCCGTTTATGGAGTCGGTCATAATATCGTCAAGTCCGCAAACAACCTTTGCGCCCGCAGCCTTTAAAATGCGCTTTGTACGCGCTCTTGTATGAATATCACAGGTAAGAACGCAGTCGGTATATTCGAGTATTGTTTTGGGCTGGTTTGCAAAAATAATTTCAACCTCAGCGCCCATCTCACGTACCAGGTCACCGTAATATGCTACGTAATCAACACCGGTAAACTCGTGCTTGTTTTCTCCAAACAGTTCGCGATACTTTTCGAGAGTGAGAACGTCACTGTAGGGATTGATTCCCGCTTCGTCCAGCTTATCAAGACTTACAAGGCAGTTACCAACCTCGTCAGACGGATAGGTAAGCATAAGAACTATTTTCTTTGCGCCCTTTGCAATACCCTTCAAACAGATAGAAAAGCGGTTACGGGAAAGAATGGGCATAATAACGCCAATAGTTTCGCCGCCAAGCTTATTTTTTACGTCTTCGGCAATGTTATCAATCGAAACGTAGTTTCCCTGTGCACGTGCGGCGATAGACTCTGTCAGTGCGATAACGTCGCGGTCGCGAAGCGAAAATCCTTCGCACTCTGCAGCCTCAAGCACGCTGTCTGCAACGATAGCAGCCAGATCATCACCCTGACGTATAATCGGGCAACGAATGCCTCTCGACACGGTGCCGACTCTTCTGTTGTTTTCCATAGTGATTCCCCACTTTTTAATAAAATAAAGGTGTTATCTTTTAAACAACATCTATAACAGAGATATTTTATACTATTTTGCACCTAATATCAATATTTTTTTCAAAATTTTTTTAATTTATACAAAATATTTGACAAAAAACACCATCCGTTTGGATGGTGTTTTTTATTATCGGGGCAGGAAAAACGTGCAGTCGCCCGAAAAGTTTTCCGCTTTATAATACACGCCGTATTTTTCATCCTCTACCCTTTTGAAGCAATCGGTAAATATCGGGGTAATATCGAAGCTGTTCTTTTGCGAATCTACCATAATGGTCTTATCGCCGCGATTTTCCGGGAACACGTATACATCAGCGTTTTCAAGTCCGCCTATTGCCAGTTTTCTGTGATAAGCAAGGCTGACCGGCGCAATGTCGCGCAGATACACAACGCCACTTTTTTGTTTTACAAAAACCCTACACTCGCTGTGCTCGCTTTTGCCGAAATAGTACGATGAAAAACCGTCCTTAATTTCGGTTTCGGTGTTGGTGAGTATCGGTGCGCCAAGCGGGAATTTAAGCAACGTTTCGGTTGTGAGATTCGGGTTATACACCGAGAAATTAAGACCATTATCACAAGCCGATACGGTTATACACGGATTTTTGGAATCGGCAACCTTGCGGTTATATCTTATGGAAAGGTCAAAGGCTTCCAGTTTTTCTCTGATAGCCGACGGTGCGTCGTCGGTGCTTACAAAGTTGGGAGCATCAGCCAAACAGCCGGCATTTTCCTTCATTCCGTAGTATACAACGGCTCCGCCGGAAAGCTCAAAAGCTTTTAGCTTTTCCTTAATTTCCTCGCTTTGCGGAATGGGTGAAATAAGTATGCTGTTCTTAAACAGACCGGCATCAACCTTTAGGAAATTATCGGTAGAAATTACACAGTTAAGCGGGAAACCGTCGTTTATTGCATCGGTTATATAGTTGTCGCCATAATACATTTCGGCGAGTGTTGCCTCGTCATACGACGTGGTGAACTCACGCATCGGATAAACCCAAACAAGCGGAGCCGGTGCGTCGGACGCATCCTTTTCGGCTTTTAGGATATGCGGCAACGGCTCGTTCACACAGCAGTCGGGCATATCGCCGAAGGAATTATCTATAGACAGAATATTAAGCGACTCGGCGTTGCGGATATTACCGTTTTCATCAATTCTGGATATAGCCATAGGCAGATAAATATCGTGCGGTTTTCCATCATAACGGTCATACCACGGCGTTGTTACCCACCAAGGATCGTGAAGGTAATAGCGGAACATAAAGCCGTCTTCGGGCAGCTCGCAAATTCGTGTCATGTGTCCCATTATTTCGAGACCGAAGTTATCGTTTATCGCAGCCCAGGGTGAGTTAGGCGGTGTTTTTATATTAAAACCTGCGTTATAGATATCGTGCAGGGGCACACCGTCGGTAGAGTAGTCTATACCGACCGAGTTGTTTGTGCCGCGGGTTGCAAGCGGGTAATCGGGGCAGGCCTCTCTAAAGAGGCGCCAGAATTCAAACACCTGCTTACGGGTTCTTGCGAGTTTTTCCGCATAAAATTTTTCACCGTCAAAAACCTTTCCCGTGCTGCTCCACGGGTTTGCGCTGAATCCAAGTCCGTTTGAAAGCCAAAGATAATCAAAGCCCATATCCTTTAAGAAGATATTTGCCTGTTTGCCAAGGAATGTGGCAAGCGGTGTTCCCTCGGGAATACCGTTTGGATATGCGGCATAAGCGCGGTCATCGGCGTGAAGCAGTGCCGTAGCATCGACAAAGCCGAGTCCGTCCAGCTTTTCACCCGACGTGATTTCGCGGTGACGGGTATACTTAAAATGGGATATAGAAAACTCGGGTCCTATGTCAAAGGTTTCGCCCACCGTTATTTTGCAATCTGGATAACGGCTTTTTCCAACCTCTTTGATGGTGGAAACAATCTTTTTTAGTATTCCGTACGTCATAACAGGCGGGTTTTCCATATAAAGACGCTTCTTCTCGTGCAGAGAAATGTCAACGCCGTCCTCTTCACGCGCAAGCTCCTTATTTGCGTTGCCGACAAAGTAGCACCACTCAAAGGCTTCGTCCGGATTTCCCGAATAATCAAGAATCTCGCTTCCGTCTGCAGTCCACAGCATAACCGAAATTTCTTCGCGGTTTTTAATCAATGCGTGCCAATCGGTAAACGCCTTTTCCACAACGCTTTTTATATAAGCGTCATCGGTAGATTTAAACGGTTTTAAACTCATTTCAAGCGTTACGGTTTTAAACATAAAATCACCTATTTTACAATTACACTTTCAATTCCTAAAACGTCTGCTATCTTCTTTATGGTTCCTGCGTGGTGGCCTATACCAAGTGCATAATGGTGTGTCGGGCCTTCCATTACCCACTTTTTGATAAATTCTTTGGTAGTGGGCTCAAAGAAGCCGCGAGTATTGGTGTTGCCGGTAGGCGGAATGGGGCCTTTTTTAGAGTATCCCTCGCCTATTACAAACTTGAACTTTCCGTTTGCGGTCTGGGTTATACCAAGCATTGTGATGGGGCCCTCTTTAATTTTAAACTCAACCGAAGCGCCGCTTCCGGGTTTGCCGTGGAACTTGGTAAGACTGCGCAAGATCGGTTTTCCGTCGGCTATGGCGATATGGTGAGGTCCATCGTGACCTACAAGTATAAAGTCTTCACTGAAGTCGAACGGGTGGAATTCTGCAAAGCTGCCGCCTATGTTGAGTCGGTCCATTATAAGCATTGCAAGGCAGGTCTTAATATCGAACTCGCCGCACATAGGTGTGCCCTGCGCATTTAGTATTGAGTTACCGACAATAAAGGAGGTTGCAACCTCGCGCTGTATTGAGCCCTCGGTTCCCTCGTAGTAATAAGCAAGTCCGGTAAGGTCATATTTTTCTACCGTACGGTCAAGTGCTGCGGCGCCCTTTGCTGCTCTTTCAAGGTCGGCGTCGGTAAGCTTTCTGGTAACGGGGTCCGACTTAGGATCGGGGGTTTCAAACTCGGCTAAGATAATCTTTTTCTTTGCCTCAATCTCTTCGGGTGTAACAGCCTCGTACTCACGGACAATGTCGTCAATTTCCATAAGCGGAACGTGAACGCCAAAGCTTGAAGAAATGGCGGTGGGATCGGCGTGCATATCGTACATAGCCTCAAGCACGTGACCAAGCAGACCGATTCTTGCGCCCTTCAGGTCGTGAAGCACCTTTGCGATTTCACACCACTCGGCAAGTTCGCCCTTTGCCTGCTCATCATCATAAAGTGTACCGATTATAACATCGTTCACGGGTTTACCGTAGCGTATGGCAACGCCTGTAAACTCGGGCACCGAGCAGATATTATCGTTCTCAAGCTGCATAAAGGTAGACGCCTTGCTGTAATCAAGACCTTTGCGCGGCTGAAGCGCTAAAAGAATCATAGGTGCGTTTGTGTTCTGCAGTATCGGCGCGAACACAGATGACGTAGCGTATGTAATCATATTGCAGATAATAAGGTCGGCCTTTTGAGCGTTTATGGCGTCTGCCACCTCGAAAGCCTTGGTGTTTGAGCCGACAAAGCCGTAATCACATACCTCTACCCCATTGCTCTCTACAAGTTTAACGGTGTCGTTATGGTATCCTAAAAGTGATTCATAAAGTCCCTCAAACTGGCTGAAATAAACCTCGTGTATTACCGAAAAGAATGCCACCTTTGCGGTGCGCGGTTTTCTACGTTCGATCATAATTTACACTCCTTTTGATTTTTAACTTGATTTTAAAGCATAAACTAAATATAATCAAGGTATAAAATAAAGACATTTTAGCACAAAATAAAGATGGGTGAGGAAATGCTATTCAAAGACGTTAAACCCTTTGTACGATTTGTACGACAACTGAAAATAACCGAAAACTCGGTTTTTCCGGAATACCTACCGCTTGACGCCAGGCTTTTTTACGTTTTAGACGGAAAAGGAAAAATAAAGGTTGCCGACCGAGTTATAACGCTTCCTGTGGGACACGCGCTGTTTATCAATGCAGGACAGCGTTATACCCTACTTCCCGGCGACGTATTATACAGCGCAGTAAACTTTGACTTTACACAAAATTCAAGCCAATTTACTACACCCATACCTCCCGTAAACACATCCCTGCATTCCGGCGAATCGGTACTGTCACAGGTCACATTTTCAGATGCCGAATATTTTAACAGCTATTATTTGTTCTCAGACCTGCACTCCCTTAAGCGAACAATGTCGCAGCTTGAAAACGAATATGTAAAAAAACTGCCGTTTTATCAGGAAAACACCTCTTCCCTTTTATTAACAGTGCTCATTTCTTTAGCCAGAACTGCAGAAAAGCGTCCGTCCAGGGAAAGCCGTTTTGATATTGAACAGATAGTTGATTATATTCATAAAAATTACAGTCAGCCGCTTGACAACAAAACCATATCCAAGGAATTCGGTTTCCATCCTAACTATATAAATTCGGAGTTTAAAAACAGTTTAGGCATTTCGCTTCACAGCTATGTGCTCGAAACAAAAATTTTAAAGGCTGTTGCGCTTATGGAGTCGGAAACGATGAGCATCGGCGAGGTATCTGCTATTTGCGGCTTTTGCGACAGCAACTATTTCTCACGTTACTTTAAAAAAATAATGGGAGTTTCCCCTACCAAATATATGAAAAGCGGAAATTAAAAAAATCCCACTTTTTCGTTTGACATTTTTCGCAAGGTGTTATATAATGACCATAGAATTTATATGCTTTTACATAACTGACGGATTTCGCGGGTATACCGCGGTGGAGTGTAAAAGCAAATTTAGCCGACCGTCTGGGCAAAATCAGTTCATATAAACTGGTTTTGCCCTTTTTTTATGGACTAATCATCTAATATTAAGGAGAAATGATGATGGAACACAATAATTGGAACGGATTTACCCGGGGTGCTTGGCAGAACGAAATCAACGTGCGTGACTTTATACAGTCAAACTATAAGGAATACACCGGCGACGATAGCTTTCTTGCCGGTGCGACACCGCGCACAACAAAGCTTATGGACACCGTGCAGGAGCTTTTTAGAAAGGAACGCAAGAACGGCGGTGTTTTAGACGTTGATACCGATACCGTATCTTCGCTTACCAGCTATGCGCCGGGTTATATTGATAAAGAAAACGAGCTTATAGTAGGCATGCAGACCGACAGCCCGCTAAAACGCGGCGTTAACCCGTTTGGCGGTATTCGTATGGCTCGCCAGGCCTGCGCGGCTTACGGTTACCGACTGAGTGACAAGGTTGAAGACGAGTTCCGTTTCCGCACAACACATAACGACGGCGTTTTTCGCGCATATACCGAGGAAATGCGTCAAGCCCGCAGATGCCACGTTATTACCGGACTGCCCGATGCGTACGGCCGCGGCAGAATTATAGGCGACTACCGCAGGGTGGCTCTCTACGGAATAGACCGTTTAATTGAGCAAAAGAAAAAAGACAAGCAAGAGCTTACTAACAGCACCTTTAATGCCGATAACATTCGTCTGTCGGAGGAGCTTTTCCAGCAGATAACCTTCCTTGGATACCTAAAGGAAATGGCTGCTATGTACGGCTACGATATAAGTGAGCCTGCCGCCAACACCCGCGAGGCTATTCAGTGGACGTATTTTGCATATCTTGCCGCAATTAAGGAGCAAAACGGTGCTGCCATGTCGCTGGGCAGAGTCAGCACATTTTTTGATATTTATATCGAACGCGACCTGGCCAACGGCACCCTTACGGAGGAGGGCGCACAAGAGCTTATGGACGACTTTGTAATGAAACTGCGTATTGCCCGCCATCTCCGCACCCCGGAATATAACGAGCTTTTCGGCGGTGACCCGATGTGGATAACCGAGGCTATAGGCGGTATGGGAAATGACGGCAGAACACTTGTTACCAAAAACAGCTTCCGTATGCTTAATACCCTTTACACACTCGGCGAATCGTCCGAGCCCAACCTTACGGTTTTATGGTCGTCTTCCCTTCCCGAAAACTTTACACGCTTCTGCGCAAAGGTTTCCTCAGACACCGATTCCATTCAGTATGAAAACGATGATATCATGCGTCCGCACCACGGCGATGACTATGCTATTGCCTGCTGTGTTTCGGCTATGGAAATAGGCAAACAGATGCAGTTTTTCGGTGCAAGATGCAACCTTGCAAAGCTTTTGCTTATTGCTATTAACGGCGGTTTTGACACCACAAGCGGCATGCACATCGGTCCGCAGATGCCCGTAATGGATGATGAGACGTTAGACTTTGACGCTGTTATGAAGCGTTATTCCGTTTACATAGAATGGTTAAGCAAGCTCTACGTAAACACAATGAACGTCATTCACTATATGCACGATAAGTATGCATACGAGAAAACACAGATGTCCTTACACGACACCGAGGTTGAACGCCTTATGGCCTTCGGTGTTGCAGGTTTTTCTGTTGTTGCCGACTCGCTCAGCGCAATTAAATATGCTAAGGTTAAGCCTATAAAGGACGAGCTTGGTTACATTACCGATTTCGAAACCGTAGGCGAATTCCCGAAGTACGGCAATGATGACGACCGCGTTGATTTTATTGCACGCGATATGGCTCATCAGGTTATAACCGAGCTTCGCAAGACACCTACATATCGTAACGCGATACACACGCTCTCGATTCTTACCATCACCTCAAACGTAATGTACGGAAAGCACACCGGTGCAACACCCGACGGCAGAGCTGCCGGAACCCCCTTTGCGCCCGGTGCTAACCCGATGCACAACCGTGAAGAAAACGGTGCTTTGGCCTCGCTTAACTCGGTAGCCAAAATCAGCTATGAGGACTGCCGCGACGGTATTTCCAACACGTTTTCCATCACACCCGAGGCACTCGGCAAGACGGACGACGAACGCGTAAACAACCTCGTTTCCATACTAGACGGATATTTTGCAAAGAAAGCACACCACATAAACGTAAACGTGCTGAACCGCGAAACACTTATAAAAGCCTATGAAGACCCCGACGCCTACCCCAACCTTACCATACGCGTTTCGGGATATGCCGTAAACTTTAACAAGCTTTCCCGCGAACAACAGCGTGAGGTTATAAGCCGAACCTTCCACGAGGCTATATGAGTACGGGGCGCGTTAATTCTATTCAAAGCCTTGGCACGGTAGACGGCCCCGGGGTACGATTTGTTGTGTTTCTTCAGGGCTGTCATCTGCGCTGCAAATGCTGTCACAACCCCGACACCTGGAACGGCGAGGGCGGCACGGTATATACGGCTGATGAAATAGTTAAAAAGGCACTAAGATACCGCGAATACTTCGGCGCTGACGGAGGTATAACCCTTTCGGGCGGAGAGCCGCTTTTGCAGCCTCTGTTTGCGTATGAAATTTTCAAGCTGTGCCACGAGGCGGGAATTAACACCTGCCTTGACACGTCGGGCAGCATATTAAACGACGATATTAAAATGCTATTAAAGGAAACCGACCGCGTACTGCTTGACTATAAATATACCGAAGACTCGCTGTACCGCGATAACGTGGGCTGCGACATTCAGTCGGTACAACGGTTCCTTTCGTATTTAAACGAGCATAATATCCCCACCACTCTGCGTCAGGTTATTATACCCACCGTAAACGACGGTGAGGAAAACGCAAGTAAGCTCCTTGACGTCGCGAAAGGTCATACCTGTGTTGATAAAGTGGAGCTTCTCCCCTTTAGGAAGATTTGTAAGCCTAAATATGATAATATGAAAATACCTTTTCCGTTTGGTGATTTGCCCGAGCCCGACGCTGAGCTGATGAAAAGGCTAAATAGCATAATAAACCCGACACCGTAAAGTGTCGGGTTTTGTTTTTCTATAATTATTTTTAGACTTTACCTATTATCCAATATATAATTCCGTAAATAACACTTGCGACTGTACCGTAGACTATAACTGGTCCCGCTATGGCAAACATTTTTGCACCCACACCCAAAACGTAGCCTTCAGCCTTAAACTCTATTGCGGGCGATACTACCGCATTTGCAAAGCCCGTTATGGGCACAAGCGTTCCCGCGCCCGCGTGTTTTGCAATATTGTCAAAGGCGTGCAACGCCGTAAAAAGTGCCGACAGGAAAATAAGCGACACCGGCACTAACATTTTCGATACGTCCTCGCCCAAATCCAGATACTTATATAGTTCTAATAGCAACTGACCTATCATACATATAAGTCCGCCGATTAGAAATGCACAGGTAAAATCCTTTAGCTTCGGCGAAGGCGGCGATGCCTTTTTATACATTTTTTTGTATTCTTGGGGTGTTACGTTCATTTAATCATCTCCGCCTGTATTTTGCCCTAATACGATTTTTTAATTCATATTCACACAAAAAATGCCGCGACATAGTATGTTATAGAAGTTTTTACTTCAATTTTTAAAGGAGGCTTTTTTATGGCGGAAAACAGTAATTTTAAGGAAGCTGTTTGTATTGATGCCGGCAGAGTTTACGACTCCTGCTGCGACCGCGACTGTCTTGAGGATTTGAGATGCTATTTCACCCCTGCCGACCAGTCGCTTATAGCACGTGCTGTGAGTGTGCGCACACGCTCTGCCGAAGTGCTGAATGTTTACATCGATGTTGAACCGGTCAGCTTTAATCGCGGATACTTCTCCTGCGATCTTACCTTCTTCTTCTTGGTTGAGTTCGACCTGTTCTTATCACCCCACGCCGCCCCCAACACAATAAGGGGTATTGCATATTTTAACAAAAAGGTAATTCTGTTCGGCAGCGAGGGCAACGTTAAGATTTTCTCTAACAACGTTACTCTTGAGGACGCTATGGATATGCAGATGGTACGCACTACAAATATGCCGCGCTGCGTAATTCAGAGCGTTGACCCGATTCCGCTTTCGGCAAGAATCGGCGAACTGCGCGATTGCTACGAAAGCTCGTGCTGCATACCCAGCTGTATTTGCCAATGTCTTGGCGGTCAAATCTGCACTGACCTGGAAAACGGCACGCCTACAATTTTTGTAACGCTGGGACTTTTCACCATAGTGCAGCTTATTCGCAACGTACAGATGCTTATCCCCGTTTATGATTTCTGCATTCCCGAGAAGCAGTGCGAAGACACAACCGACCATCCCTGCGACGTATTCCGCAAGCTTGAATTCCCCACCGACGAATTCTTCCCGCCCCGTCAGGATGAATGCGAAGACCAGTCTTCCTGCGGCTGTTAACAAAACGGCTGCGGGAGCACCGCTTCCGCAGCCCTGACTTCATATATTTACCTCTTGAACATACCGGCGAAGACAACTAAAATATACTTTAAGGAGGTATAGGGTATGCTTATCGACGCTAATAAGGAAAAGCAACTGAAAATTACCCTTTCCGCCGTCGAAATTTGTGATTATTTCGGCAGCTTTCAGGACATTCGCTACGACAACAAAAAAGCTCGGGCGGCGCTTGGCAGTATTCTGCTTAATGCTATGGACTCATCTGATTTTCGGCTGCGCGGAAACAGGCTTGTTATCAAGGTCTTCCCCACCCAGTCGGGCGGGTGTACCATATACTTTATCTTAGAGGATAAAAAAAGATTCTTTCGCACCGAAAAATGCTACATATACGAGTTTTCGAATTGCGAAGATATGCTGCTTACCTGCGAACAGATAAAAAAGCTATCTACCCGCGAAACACCTGTAAGTATATATAGTCTAGGCGGTATTTTCAGGCTTATTATTGAGGGAAAATATATGTGCAAGGCCATTTTTATGCTGGGACCCGAATACTCAACCAAGGTTATTGCGAAAAACACCGAAGCACACAAAACAAAGGAGCATTGGCACAAAATTTGTGACAACACTCCGGTAAGTAATATTATTAAAGCGATTTAATTTCTTTTACGGTGGCGGCAATATCGGAAGAATCAAAGACAAAGCTTCCAGCCACAAGAACATCCGCGCCTGCTGCTACGGCAAGAGGTGCGGTTTCTTTATTTATTCCGCCGTCAACCTCGAGCAAGGTGGATAGTCCCTGCTTATTTATTTCTGCCTTTAGTTTCTTTAGTTTGTCAAGCGCCGACGGCATAAATTTTTGTCCGCCGAAGCCGGGCTCCACCGACATAACGAGCACCATATCGCAAAGGGGTAAAAAGGAGAAAATTTCTTCGGGTTCGGTGCAGGGTTTAATAGTAAGGCAGGTCTTAATTCCGTGTGATTTTATTTTTTTAAGCGTGCCTTCAACGTCGCTACCCGCTTCAAAATGAAACCCTAGTATATCTGCGCTGCGGGCAAACATATCAATATATCGGTCGGGGCGGTCAATCATAAGATGCACGTCCATCGGAATCGAGGTATGCTTTTTCACCTTTTCGATTATCGGCGCGCCGAAGGATATATTGGGCACGAAAATTCCGTCCATAACGTCCATATGAAGCATATCGACGCCACATTCCTCAAACACCTTTAAGGTTTCTTTAAGTTCTAAAAAATCGGCCGTTAGCACCGACGGTGATATTTTTGCCATCAAAACTCTCTCCTTTGCTGATTTCTATGCTTGATTTTACCACACGCCACATATTTTGGCAAGTCAAAAGATACTTGTAGTTTTGATATGTTTGTGTTATAATACCGCTTAGAAAATGTATGGAGGAATAGAGATGCCCGCTAATAAGATTAAAATTACCAGCGACAGCACTACCGATTTAAGCCCCGAGCTTCTTGAAAGATACAACGTAACCGTAAGCCCGCTTTCGGTTGTTATGGATGACAAGGTATATATTGACGGTGTTGAGGCTACACCCGATGACCTTTACGCTTATTCCGAGCGCACCGGAAAACTCGCAAAAACAGCCGCCACAAGCATTGGCGACCATATAGATTTTTTCCAAAAGCACACGGCTGACGGCTCTACCGTTATCCATTTCACAATTAGTGCTTCTATGTCGGTTAATAACCATAACGCTGTTTTGGCGGCCGAAGAGGTACCGAACGTTTACATAGTTGATACTATGAACCTTTCAACCGGCGGCGGACTACTGGTTATTGCCGCAGCCGAAATGATAAAAGAAGGACTTTCGGCAGAAGAAATTGTAGAAAAGATAAAGGCACTTGCTCCCTGCGTTGACGCATCCTTTGTTGTTGATGACCTTGAGTATCTGCACAAGGGCGGTCGTTGCTCGGCTGTTGCCGCACTCGGCGCAAACCTTTTAAAGCTTAAGCCCTGCATTACCGTAAAAGGCGGCGCTATGGGCGTTGAAAAGAAATACAGAGGCAAATTTGCCGACGTTCTTAAAACCTACGCTGCAGAACGCCTTGCCGACGGTGACAGCATTTGTCTTGACCGCGTGTTTGTAACACACGCCGGATGCGACGAAGAAATTGTAAACGCTATGGTTGAGCAGGTTAAAAACACCCTGCCCTTTAAAGAAGTTTTCTGCACCAGAGCCGGTTGTACCGTTTCGGCACACTGTGGCAGAAACACACTTGGTGTTCTGTTTATAAGAAAGAATCCTTTGGCGTAACACTTTTCCCTACTCCACATAGAATGTAGAGAGGGGGCGACAAGGGAATCCCGCTATATCGGCGATAGCCATGGTCTATCCGCAGAGCACCGATAATATGCCCCGTTAATATAAAAAAGCACCCTTTCGGGTGCTTTTTATTTTATTCCTCTTCTGTTTGTGGGAGCATACGCTCATCATCAAATACGCCGTAATCGTCATCGTATTTCGGCATATATTCTTCGGGCACTGAAAGACCAAGGTCCAGTCTTTTCTGGATGTCGGCTTCCGGATGCTCGGCATAATAGGGGTCTATCATATACTTTCTTATGCAGTCAAAAATAGTAAACTGAATAAGGAAAGAACGGAAAGCGGGATAAACCGCTATTGACAACACGCTGACAAGTGCAACGCCTATGCCTCCGCCGTAAAGTGTAGCCAAAACTGCCACAGCTGCACACAGCATTTCAACAATCAGAATAAGCAGATTTCGCGGCAGGTTGATAAAAACAAACTTAAAACAGTTTTTGTAAATCTGTTTTGTGCGAAGCGAAAAAGTAATTATAAGCAAGGGCATATAATACTTCATAACGGTAAACACGAACAAAAGGAAAAGGCTGACACCTATCAGAATGGTTCCCATTGTTCCCTCGGTTCCGAAGAAATACCAAATGTCGAAAACAAGTATGGCGGTTATAAGAAGGTTTAAAATGCCTATACCCAGTCCCTGCTTCCAGTTTTTCTTTATGGTATCAAAAAAGTCCTGCGCACCGAAGGAATGCTTGCCGCGGGAGAGGTTGCGCGTTACGTTTGCGCTGCCTATTGCCGCAAGACCCGAGGTGATGACCGGAATGCTTAAAAGCATATGGTATAGCGACAGCGTCATGAGTTTCCAAAAGTTTCTGAAATAAAGCTCGAAAAAGCGTGCGAAAGACTTTTTCTCCGGCTCGTTTTTTGATACGCCCGGTCCCTCTTTGTCGTAGTTTATAAAATTAAACAGTCCCATTATTTTTTCTTCTCCTTATGGTTCACATAGATTATCTTGTCGGTCAGCACAATTTCGCTGTTACCGCAGTAATATCCCAGCGTTGACAGCGCGGGAACGGGCACGAGGGTGAGCAGCAGTAAAAGCATACCCCACACGGGTATCTCCGACGCAGACTGTGCCCCACTGAAACACAGCTCAACCAACGGGAAAAGATAATAGTTTGCTATTTTAAATAGTCCTGAATAACCGGGTATTATCTCGACGAATTTGTTTACCCAAAGCAGTATGTACAAAAGCGCCATTGGGCTTACTGCCAAAAGGCCGACCTTTAAACCCTTCATTTTATCTCGCTCGATATGACCGAAGGTTGCAAGGTTGTTGTCCTTGTCTCCGCGTCTCCACAAAATGGAATAAATCATAGCGCACATAATTGAAAGACTCGATAGAATGGTTATGACGTCTACTGCAGTAGATATACCGGGGCTAACCTCACTTCTGAAGGAGGAGGTTTTAACCTCTATTCCCTGCTCCTCATATTCCTTGATTTTGGTGTCCTCACCATCGGCGTAGTAGTGTGTATAAAGTTCAACCAGTTCGCCGTCTACTTCCTTGTATGCTACATAACCCTGGGCGGTGGTGCCAACGCCTACCGCAATAACGTTAAAGGATATGAACATAAAGAAGCACAAAAAGTCTATTACTAATATCGCAGCAAAGCATTTTGCCGCAATAGACAGTTTTTCCTTCATTTTACGCTTCACCTCTCAGGTAGATTACAGTATATTACAAAAAAACAGTTTCTTTGTTAATATACGGTTAATTTTTATTCATTTCTTCACGAATAAGGTAGGCAGCCTTATATATATCGCCGCCGCCCATAGTAATTATCAAATCACCCTCACGCATAATATCGCAGGCGTGTTTGCAGATGTCTTCGAACGTGGGGAGAACCAAAGCGTCCGAAAGGCCCCGGGCGATATCCTCACTCGAAATGCCGTAGGTATTAACCTCACGCGAGCCCATAATGGGGGTTAAAAGCACCTTATCCGCAAAGGAAAGCGCCTTTATAAATTCGTCCTTTAAAAGAGCTGTACGCGAAAAGGTAAAGGGCTGGAATATTGCAATAACACGCTTATAATCAAGGCTTTTAGCCGCCTTTAGTGTGGCTTCAATCTCGGTTGGATGATGTGCATAATCGTCAACCAAGGTTACGCCGTTTTGTTCACACAAAAACTCAAATCTTCTGCCCGCACCGGTAAAACGTGAAAGCGCAGAATCTATCTGTGCGGCGGAAACGCCAAGGTCGTACGCTACCGCAAAGGCCGCAAGACCGTTATAGACGTTGTGCTCTCCGGGGATACGCATATGGACGCGTCCCAGATTTTCACCCGCGTGGATAACGTCAAACTCGTATCCGAGTGCACCGGTAGTTATATTTTCGGCATAAAAATCATTGTCATCCTTAAGACCGAATGTTATAATTTTAGCGGATATTCCCTCGGCGGCGCGGCGCACAAGCGCATCGTCACCGTTTATATATGCCGTGTGCGACATTGAAATAAACTTATGGAATGACAAAACAAGGTTATCCATTGTTTTGAAATAGTCAAGATGGTCGTCATCGATATTAAGCAACACCGACACGTCGGGCGAAAGCTGTAAAAACGTGTCTACAAACTCGCACGATTCGCAAACCATATGCTCGCTTTTACCGCTTCGGCCGTTTGTGCCGAGCAGCGGAAGCCTTCCGCCTATCACAGCGGTAGGATCGAGGTTGTTTAAATAAAGAATTTGTGTTATCATAGAGGTAACGGTGGTTTTGCCGTGTGTACCGCAAACACCGATAACGTTATCGAAGCGGCGTGTAAGCGCACCCAAAAGATGCGAGCGTTCCATTGTGGGAATGCCAAGACGCTCTGCCTCGGCAAGCTCGGGGTTATCCTTGGAGATTGCGGCGGAATAAACCACAAGCTCGGCGCCCTTTATGTTTTCTGCGGCGTGGCCCATATATACGGTGGCACCCAAGGCGCGAACACGTTTAAGCGGGTCGCTTTCGTTGTTGTCCGAACCCGAAAGCGTATATCCCTTGCTGTTAAGTATTTCGGCAAGCGGGCACATTCCCGAACCGCCTATTCCTATCATATGAATATGCTTTACACTATCTATTATTTTATCTTCTTCCCGTAGCTGTTTCATAACGTTCCTCCGAGTAAGTTTTTATTTACTCCTCTATTATATTGCTTTTTGAATGAAAAATAAACAAAAATTTTATCTTTTTATGCGAGGTGATTATTTTATGGACATTTTTTTGCCGAAAAAGGTTAAAAACTGCATACTTACACTGGAAAATGCGGGGTATGAAGCCTTTTGTGTCGGCGGTGCGGTACGCGATTTGCTTATGGGAAAACAGCCGTATGATTTTGACGTTGCCACAAACTGCCCGCCCGAAATTACGCAGACACTTTTCAGGCGAACCGTACCCACCGGAATAAAGCACGGAACCATTACGGTAGTATGCGACGATATGCCCATTGAAGTAACCACCTATCGCACAGAATCGGGCTATGCTGATTCCCGTCACCCCGACGCGGTAAATTTTGTTAGCAACATAAAAGAAGACCTATCCCGCCGCGATTTCACGGTAAACGCTATTGCCTATAACGAAAGCTCGGGACTTTTTGATCCATTTGGCGGATACGGTGACATAGAACGCCAAACGCTGCGCACCGTTGGCAACGCCGAAATGCGTTTTAGCGAGGATGCTCTTCGCATAATGCGTCTTTACCGCTTCGCATCACAGCTTGGTTTTTCTATCGACGAGGATACTGCTGTCGGCGCGAAAAAACAAATTCACTTACTGAAAAAAATCAGCGCCGAGCGCATTTTCGGAGAGCTTTGCAAGCTGCTCTCGGGAAGATACATCGGTATGGGTGCACCGCTTTTTTCTTTCGGAGGGCTTGAGTTTTTAGGACTGCCCGCCTGCGATATAAGCGTTTTAGAAAAACTGCCAAATGACCGCTCGCTTCGTTTTGCCGCGCTGATGATTATTTCGGGCGCAGACGACAGCGTTTTTGCAAATCTTAAGGCGGACAACATACTAAAAAACGACACAAAAACGCTTTTATCGTTATACGGTGGCACACTTCCGCAAAGCCGCAGGGATATTAAAATGCTTTTGTGTGAAACCGATGAAACAAATTTAAAACGATACTTTTCGCTGTGTCAGGCACTTAAAAACATAGACTGCGGCGAACTTTTAAGCACTTTAGATGACATATTAAAAAATCACGAGCCTTATAGAATAAGCGATTTAGCGGTTACCGGCGAAGACGTTGCCGCCCTCGGTTTTTCGGGCAAGGAAATAGGAAGTAAACTTGAGTTTTTGCGTAGACACATATGTGAAAACCCAAGCCTTAATAAAAAGGACGAGCTTATATCCCTAATTAAATAATCACCAAAACGGCACAAAGGTCATAGGATGTATTGATATTACTCCTATGACCTTTTTTGGTGGTGTTTATATGGTTTTTGCAATTATAGGCGGCGACGAAAGACAGATTTTTCTCGCAAAAATGTTAAAAAACGACCGACATACCGTGCGAATGTGCGGCTTTGAAAGGCACGAAAGTCATACCCCCTGCCTATCGGTGGGCGACGCGCTTTTCGGTGCTGATTGTGTAATACTACCGATACCGTCCACCAAGGACGGCAAAACCGTTTGGACACCGCTGGGTAACGAAGAAATATTATTACACGACCTGACCTCTGCAGCAGGCAAAAAAACGTTGTTTTTAACGGCCTGCCACACACTTGGGGTACAGCGCGAATACGACTACTTTGCACGCGAAGAACTGACTATACAAAACGCGCTTATAACCGCCGAGGGTGCTGTAGGTGCCGCTATTGACGGCGTGGACAGCACACTATGGGGCTCGAGAGTATTGGTTACGGGTTTTGGCAGAATCGGCAAGCTTTTGTGCGACAGACTCGCCCCGTTCGGTTGCGACATTGCCGCCACCTCGCGACGCGCCGAAACCGACGCCTGGATACGTGCAAGCGGGTACAAGAGCATAGACAGCAGCGAAATTGAGCGTCACGCCGACCTGTACGATATTATTTTTAACACGGTACCGCAACCGCTTCTTACGCTTTCGGTGCTGCAAAAGTTAAAGCGCGACTGCCTTATTATTGAGCTTGCCTCCCCGCCCTTCGGCGTGGATTTTGAGGCCGCAAACGAGCTGGGAATAAGGATAATTCGCGCGTCGGGGCTGCCCGCAAAGACAGCACCTAAAACTGCGGCAGAAATAATTTATAACACCATCAACAACATACTAAGCGAAAAACTATAACACTCTTTAACATAAGAACGGAGCTTTTTATGGAAGGAATCAGACTAGGCTACGCAATGTGCGGCTCGTTTTGCACCCTGCGCCGCGCCGTCGAAGAAATGAAAAAGCTTAAAAACTTGGGTGCCGACGTAACTCCGATTATGTCCCCCATTGTGTATGAGACCGACACGAGATTCGGAACTGCACGGGAGTTTATTGAACTGTCCGAAGAAATATGCGGCAAAAAGGTTATTCACACCGTAAAGGATGCCGAACCGATAGGGCCTAAAAACCTTTTTGATATATTGGTTGCAGCCCCCTGTACGGGCAACACGTTAAGCAAGCTGGCGCTTGGCATTACCGACACGTCGGTAACTATGGCGCTTAAGGCGCATCTTCGCAACGAAAAGCCGCTATTGCTTTCTATTGCCACCAATGATGCGCTTGGTGCCTCTGCAAAAAACATCGGCATTTTGTTTAACACCCGACACATATTTTTCGTTCCGCTTTCTCAAGACGATCCAAAAGGCAAACATAATTCACTGATAGCGGATTTCACGCGTATACCCGAAGCAGTATACGCTGCACTAAAGGGCGAACAGCTACAGCCGGTTTTATTTTAAAAAAACAGCCGAGGAATTCCTCGGCTGTTTTTAAATTTTTATTACCTTGCCTAAAGCGAACGAATATATAAGCATATCGCAAACAGGTTTTTTAAACATCTTTTCACAGGCAGAAGAATAAATTTCCAGCTGCTTTTTGTATCGCTCTATAAGCTCTTCTTCGCTCTTTACGCGGTCGGTTTTAAAGTCTATAACCGAAACGCTGTCACCTTCGTTTAAAACGCAGTCTATCACGCCCTGCACTACCGTCTTTTCTTCGCAAGACTCGGACATAGCCATTTCGGTCAAAAACCTCATCTCACGGATAAGCTCGCAACCCTGCATACGTGAAAAAATTTGACTTTCGAAAAAGGTCATAAGCTCGGTTTTGTTTACTGCCGACGCCTCTGCCTCGGTAATATACTCGGCCACAGTCAGCCTAGCAAGCTCGGCATCGATATCGGTTTTGGCGTTATCGTAATCCGCAAACTGCATAAACTTATGCGTTGCGGTTCCGCGCTGGGCAGGTGTAAGGCCCGAACGCGATAAAAACGCCGGTCGCGCAGTAAAATCGTGCGCGCTGCCACCCGAATGAACGATATCCGAAACCGAGGTTTTTGCCGCAATTTTTGACAGCTCGGTATATGGATATTCATAATTTATTCGGCTTAAAATCTCGCTTATATCGCAACTGCTGTCATCACCTTCGGCTTCGCTGTGGTCATAGCACACGTCGGGCGAGCCGATATACATACCGATTTTGCAGTTTTCGGGCTCCAGTAAATATTCGTCGCCGAGTTTTACACCCAACTGTTCACGCAAAGCAGCAGCACCCTTATAGCACAGCAACGCATACATAAACCAATCGTAATACGTTCCGGCGTTGCTTACTATTTCGGTTTCCTTGCCGGCCTCTATCAGCTTAGCTGTTGCCGCCGCTTTTTTGGCGTGGTTTTTACCGGTGAGGATAACGCAAAGCCGTTCTTCGGCTCTGGTCAGCGCAACGTAAAGCACACGCAGTTCTTCCGACAGATTTCGCCTTGCCACACTCTTTGAAATTGCATCACGAGCAATGTTGTCGCTGCGTGTATTGTTTTGAAGGTCAAGCGCTTTAAAGGACATTCCAAGCGAACGGTCAAGCACCAAGGACGCCGTGCTGTCACTTTTATTAAACCGACGGAAGCAGCCCGCTATTATACAAATCGAAAACTGCAGTCCCTTTGAGCCGTGAAAGCTCATAATAGTAACACCGTCGCCACCCGAAGAGGACGATTTAACTGTATCACCTATTTTTTCAATGTAATCTGCAAAGCCGTCTAGACTGCCGCCGTTTTCATCATAATCCTTTGCGCACTGTAAAAGCTGCAAAAGATTATTTTTTCGGCGGTCGCCGTCGGACATAGCCATAACCGAATCAAGCAGACCGGTTTCATCATAAAGACAGGAAATAAGTCTATCCACCGACATCGTGACCGACATTCTGCGGAAACGGCGTACAGCATCTAAAAACTCTGCCGCCCTTCCATCCCCGCTTTTTTCTGCCGCTAGCAATGCAGAATAAAAGTTTCCTTTTCGGTTAAAGAGCCTAAAGTTTGCAACTTCGTCAGCGGTAAACCCGAACACGGGCGACATCATAACCGAAATAAGGGGCACGTCGCGGGTAGGGTTACTGATAACACGCAAAAGTGACAGCATAGTATTTACCTCGCGCGATGAGCAAAAGCCTCCCACTTCAAAGTATGCCGGTATACCGGCGTTGCGAAGTTCTTCAACGTAAAGGGACGCCTTATTGCCGGGAGAGCGCATTAAAATGGCAAAGTCGCTGTAGTTTGCCCTGCGAAGACCGTCGCCGTCACGCAAAAACGGTTCCTCGCTCATACACTTTTTAATATATGCGGCTATATGCTTGGCCTCAGCCTTTGCCGCATCGTCCTCGCTGTCCTCTGTACCGAGCAGATGAATTTCTGTGCTTACCGACCGGCTTTCGGGGAAAGCTCCCAGTGGCACCAAAACCTCTTCATCGTTATAATCCACCCCGCCAAACTGTCTTGACATTGTAAGGGAAAATAGATAGTTAACAAAACCGCAAATTTCCTTTCGGCTGCGGAAATTTGCCGACAACACTATTTTTTTCGCGTCGTCTTCACAGGCCTCGTCAATAGACTTATATGAATCTTTTTTGCGCACAAAGTTTTCGGGGTTTGCACCGCGGAAACCGTATATACTCTGTTTTACGTCGCCAACCGCAAAAAGCTTTTTACCCCCCGCGGACAGCACACGGAAAAGCGTGTCCTGCAAATCGTTTGTGTCCTGATACTCGTCTACCAGAATCTCGTAAAAATTATCCGATAATTCTGCAGCCCTTTCGCTTACCGTTATTTCATCACCGTTTATATCACAAAGCAGCGACAGTGCCATTTGCTCGGTGTTATAAAACGTAAGCATATTGCGCTCACGCATAAGCTCATTAACCCTGGCGGAAAACCTTTGCGTAATTTCAAGCAGAGTCACGGCGTGGGGCGCCAGTAAGGATAGCGCCTCTACCCTTTGCTCAGCATCCTCGCATTCACCTGCTGCGGGTATCCATACTTCCTGCGCAGTTTTGCGGTAATCGGAATACATTTTTTTGCAGCCCTCAAGCCAATGAACCGGAAACGGCATACTGCAGGTAAAATCAAATATCTTTAAAACCGCCTCGGTTAATCTGCCATCGTCACCGCCACACGAAAGCGCGTCCATAAGGCCTACTATGCGGGAAAAGTCGTTCTTATAAAAATCGCCCAAAATTTCGGTCATAGCGGCATCGTATATCGGGTAGAGTTCGTTGTCGGTTACTATTTTAAAATCGGGCGACAGCTCAAATTCCGCAAAATTATCGCGCACCAGATTTATACAGAAGGTATCAATAGTGCATATTTTAGCAGACGGTAACAATAGCATCTGTCGTTTCAGGTGGCGGTCGGTGGGATTTTTATTAAGCTCGTCCGCCAGACGCCTTTCAATTCGTCCGCGCATCTCGGCGGCGGCAGCGTTTGTAAAGGTAACGATAAGCAGGCTGTCAACCGACACGGGATTTTCCTCGTCACATATCATTTTCACAACGCGTTCAACCAGTACTGCCGTCTTGCCCGAGCCTGCGGCGGCGGTAACAAGCACACTTCCCTTTGTGTCTATCGCCTGTGACTGGCTTTTTGTCGGTTTAAACATTATCATCACCACCTAAAAACTGTTGCCACATACTGTCGGCGTCGATTTTCGGCACCTTTCTGTGGGGCTTGTCCTCTATGCCGCAAATTGCACTGTAGTCACAGTATTTGCAGGCCTCCTTATCCAAGCCGTCGGTAGGATTAACGGGAATTTTTCCGTTTCGCAGACTAACGTTCATATCGCGAAGCAGACCTTCCATATGTGAGAAAATGAGGTCAAAATGCTCCTCTTTTATAAAATCGTTGCTTTTATAAAAACTGCCGTCCTTCTTTTTGCGAAGTTTTGGCACAAAGCGTCCCTCGTTTTGTGCATCCATCGCACAGTGAACCACCTCATCCTCAAGCATTATGCCGTTCATACGGAAGTTGCTGTCGGAATCGGGCGCTTTGCGGGTTTCAAGATACAGAACACCCGCAGGCTTAAAGTCGGAAAATTCACTACTCTTCAGCACCGCGTAAAGATACAAAAGCATCTGCATATTAAGTCCGTAAAGTACGTCGGGCAGACGGAATTTTCGCGTGCCTGTTTTATAGTCGACAACGCGAATATATGCGCCAAAGCTGTCCACACGGTCGATAGCACCGCGCAGTTTTATACTTCCCCCGTCGGTCTTTATTACTGCACCGTCTATATCGGCATCGTGACCGCTGATTTTAAGTTCGCACTTAACGGGTTTGAATCCGTTTTGGCGGAAATCATCTCTAATGTGCTTTATAACGTCGGCAGTAAGCGATTTTATGACCGAAACGATATAAATAAAGCGGTTATCGCTTATATGCTCTACGCCTTTAATGTTTGCCAAAAACTCGTCTACCGTTTTATCTACGGCATCACCGATTTCGCCGTCTGTCATATTAACCAGATCTTCGCCCGATGCTGCTACAATTTTTTCGAGCGCATCGTGCACAATGGTGCCTCGGTGCAGACTATCGATTTCGGCGGGTTTAAGCACGCTGGCACCCAAGCCGTAACGGCAAAAATACGAAAATGCACACCTGAAATAGGTATCTATTCCCGTTGCCGAAAGATACATATCGTCGCCGAAAATGCGCCTTCCGGTTTGCGGAGATAACGAAATATTATCAAGAGAGTGGCTGTTTTCTATAGTAGAAATTCGTCTGTCATAGGGGGAAACGTTTTTAAAATAATCGTATAATCCCGAACGCAGAGCGCCGTCCCTTTCGCCCACCATAGCCGAAAAAGCGGTGGCGGCTGTTTCTATAAGGTCGGCAGGAGAAAAAGAATTAAAATCGATTCTCCTGCAGCGCGGCAGTATTTTTTTAACGGTATCTATAACTGCGGACGGTTGGTTTTCACCGCCGCTTGAATAGCAAAAATACACTCTATCCCTCGCACAAGTGGCAGAGGTATAAAGCAGATATTCTTCGTCGATAGAAAAACCTAAAGTATAGTCGGCAATAGGCATACCGGCACGTAAAAGTGCAATACGCTCGCTTCCCGCGATAATACCGCTTGACGCGGCAGTCGACGGGAATACGCCGCCATTTATTCCAAGCAGGAAACAAACCTTTGGTTCACGCGGTTTGATACGGTCAGCGGCACCGAAGGTGACTTCGTCTAGCATTTGCGGAATAGTACCTACCGACGTTCCGCCAAGCGCGATGGCAAAGTATTCGCAAAAATCGTTCGCAGACGTGCTGTCGTCAAGGGTATTATAAAGGCTATCCAAAATATCAATAACAGCCGAATAGCCCAATTTTACAAGCTCTGCTTCGTCATTTTCGAGCTGTTTGCAAAGAAGCGGCAACCTTTCTGAAACGCAAAGCGATTCCATAAGCCTCCAAACCGCCTCAGCCATCTGTTTAGCACCGCCGCAGAAAGCCTTTTTAAAGCTAATAAGCGGAGTTATAGCGCGCACGCGCAGCTCGTTGAGAAGTAGGAGTTGCTGCTTGTCCGCATCGTCAAATTTATCGAGTCCGGACGGACTCATATCCCATTCTTCGTACCACTTTTTGCCGTTTATTTTCCAAATATACACATAGTTTTCAAGCATACCGATTTCATCGGTATCAAGCCCTGCAAGCTCGGTCTTTAAATACTTAAATATTTTTTCGGAAGCAAAGCCGTTTACTGCCTGCATTGCACTGTGCAACAACACCGACAAAGGAAGATACGAAATTGAATAGCGTTTATCGGTAAAACAGGGCACCTCATATCTGCGGCACATATGCTCAACCGCAGCGCGGTACTGCTCGTCGTGGCGCGACATTATTACAAAATCGCGGTAACGATAGCCCTCCTCACGTACGAGGCGGCGAATTTCGCGTGCCGCAAACTCGGCCTCGCCGTACATACCGTCTGCCGCACAGATGGTAACCTTGTCGGTCTCGCCGTCATAAACCGTTTCATTTTCTACCGAAAGTCCGCGTTCAAGCACCGACAGTTCGGGATAGGTATAATAACCGTTGGTAAGCACGTCGGGTTCGGCTACAGAAACGCCGTGCTTTTTAGCAATCTCGGTTAGCCTTTTGACCGTGTCATCCACGTTTTTAAACAGCTCGGTCTCGTCGGACAGTTTACTGTCATAGCAAAAGCTGAAAACTACGTCGTCGGCCTGTGCAATTACGCGCTCAAGAATTTTAAGCTGCGCGCCCGTAAAATTTTTAAAGGAATCTATATATACCGTCTTTTCGGCAAAATAAGCATACTCTCCGAGTTGGCGGTCAAGATGCGCAAGATCGTCACACGGGTCTAGATACTTGTTGCCTAAAAGTCCTTCGAAGGTGTCCATTACGAGGGCTACGTCTTTAAGCTTTACAGCCAGTCCGCCACCCATTTTTTCGGCAAACGCGCGCACCTCTTCCCCATTTATTCCGGAACGCTTAAATTCGTCCATAGTGGAAAGCAGACTTTCTATAAAACGAGTGTTACCTGCATATCTGCCGAAAAAGCTTAAACGGTCGCAAACCGAGGAAACGGCGCGGCTCATAAACACCAGTCTGTCGCAGTCGGAAAGGCGGCGGGCAGAAACACCACCGCAAGCACGGCTAACCTCGTCACAAAGCCTTGTAAAGCTTAAAACCGGCACGCTTGTAAAGCCGCCGTCACCCAAAATGTGAAGCAGCTTACGTTCGCAGTCAAAGGTTGACTGCTCGGGAACTATGAGCACGGCACTGCGGCCGTTTTCGGTATCCTTTTTAATTTGCCGAAAAACGGTTTCGGTCTTGCCGCACATACTGCGGCCAAAGATAAACTTGAGCACCTTTTCACCTTCTTTTCCATTAAACACATTTTAACACATATATAGTACCAAAAAAAGGACTTAAATGCAAAAAATTATTTTTATTAGCAAAAGTACAGCCGTTCCCGGTAGTCCGCCTGCCGCCGAAACACCGACCGTATAGGGATTTATAGGAATGCTTACGCCGGTATAGCGCGTTGTTAAATTTATTATTAGAAGAGATAATATGCCTGAAAGCGTAAAAAGAAAAATTGTTTTTATGGGTTTTTCGCAACACATTATAAGTATTATGTAAACCAAAAAATAAATAATTACCGCTACAGTCAGCACTGTATATAAGGTTTCCAAGTCCTTCACCTGCCAATAATAGTTAAATGGTCATAGTCAAATTCTTGATTTGATGTTTCCAACTTCGATAACCATTATTAAAGTGTATGAGACAAGGTATAAAAAAAGACCGATACACGAAAAACGTGCATCGGTCGGTTTTATAATTATTTATTAAGCGAAATAACGTTCGCCAAAAGGATAAGTACAAAGAAGATAATAGCAATGTACTTGGTAAAGCGGGCAAGCTTTGCTTCAACTGTTCTTGCCTTGTTCTTTGAAAGGAATGTTTCTGCGCCTCCGGCAATAGCACCGTTAACACCGGCACGACGTCCCTCCTGCAGAACAACTACGAAAATAATTATAACCGAAAGGATAAGCACAAGTGCGCCTACGATTACTTCAAAAACGCCCATTATTAAAAACCTCCGTCTATTTCTTAAAGCACAAATGATAATAACACATATTATACCAAATTGCAAGTATTTTATTTTTCACAGCAGCAAGCACGATAAAGCTTGTCCGAGTCGAGAAGCTTTTTTTCGCTGTCGAGTATAAAATCGAGTGTCTTCAACAGCTTTTCGCTAACGCTGTCGGCATAATGAACCTCAAGCGCACCGCGACTTAAAACAACGTGTATAGTACTTCTTATCATACCGTCTGCAAGCAGTATATCCTCCTCGGGCACGATATACTGTATTTCCGCAGTTTTGCCGTCTACCGAAAATATGGTGTAAGCAATAATTTCTTCACCGTCGGTAGCAGCAAGTAGGTTTTTACCCTCTGCACCGTGACGGTTTAGGTATTCGCTGCTTTTTTTCGCATCGGTTATTACCTTAATTTCAATCATTCATACCACCGCTTTCTTTAGAAACGTTAGTAAGATGACGCATTTCCTTTTCGTTTAAGGGGCGCCATTTTCCCTGCGGCAGCATTCCAAGCTTTACACCCGCTATTTCGGTTCTTTTAAGGCGCAGTACCTCCAGTCCCACAACCTCACACATACGGCGAATTTGTCTGTTTCTGCCCTATGTATTACAAAAATAAGCACGGTGCGGTCAGGCTTGCGGTCAATAACGTGTACGTCGCACGGAAGCGTCTTCTTGCCATCGAGCACGATACCGGTTGCCAAACGGGTAACGGTTTCTTCGTTAACCTCGCCCGCTACGGTAACGCGGTAGGTTTTATTGACGTGGCTGGACGGATGGGTTAGTTTATTAGAAAACTCACCATCATTTGTCATTATAAGCAGACCTTCCGAATTGCGGTCAAGTCTGCCCACTGGGAAAACCCTGACGCCGACGTCCTCAACAAGCTGAGCTACGCATTTGCGGTCCTTTTCGTCATTTAGGGTTGTTACAAAACCGCGCGGTTTATGAAGCATTATGTAAACCTTTTCTTTGGTGCCGACAACGCGTTTTCCGCCTACCGTAACCTTGTCACGTACGGGGTCCACCTTGTCGCCCAGTCCCGCTATTCTGCCGTTTACGCGCACTCTGCCATCGGCTATCATTTCCTCTGCCTTTCTGCGGGATGCAACACCGCAGGAGGACAGAAATTTTTGTAATCTAACTTTATTATCCTTCATTTTATATCATCGCCTTAAGAAGCATTTTAAATTTATTTAGTATCTGATACACGGTTTCCTCCTCGGTCACGCAGGGCGCCGACTCTGCCGCTATAATATCCGATACTGCAACTGTTTTTTGGTTTAATGTATATTCTACCCTGCCCACCGTATCGCCCTTTTTCACACCGGCGTATACAAAACGCGGCAGGTAAATTGTCTTTTTAAGATTTTGCCGTTCTTCCCTTGTAAGCGACAGCGTAACACTTTCTGTTAATGCGCCTATGCTTTCTTTTTCGCTTCCTACAACACTCACTTCCGGCAAATCGGTAGCAAGGGTTTGCTCTAAAAGCACCGAAAAACCGTAATCAAGCATATTGCGGTGGTCAGACCAATCATTTGGAGCGCTAAGCGTCACGGCTATCAGATATGCGCTGCCGCGTTCAGCCGCCGTAACAAGACAGCGCCCCGACTTTTTTGTATAGCCGGTCTTAACACCTATCAGCCCATCATAAGAATTTAGCAGCTTATTATGATTTTTCAGCGTGCGGTTATATGGCGGATTACCATAGCAAAGCGTGGCATACATACTGCTGCAGGCGGCGCGAAAATCGGGATTTTTTAGCGCCTCACGCGCAAGCAGCGCCATATCCTCCGCGGTAGAATAATGCTCTGCCGAATCGAGCCCGGACGGTGTTACAAAATTTGTATTTTTAAGTCCTATAGACTGTGCCCTTTTGTTCATAAGCGAAACAAAATTTCCCACACTTCCGCCCAGCGCTATCGCCGTTGTGTTTGCGGCATCGTTACCCGATGCCAACATCATTCCGTACAAGAGGTCACGGTATGATACGGTGTCACCCGGGAGAAGTCCCATAGACGAGCCCTCAACCGTTACCATCTGCTTTGTCGTAACCAGCGTTCTGTCAAGCTCACCGCTTTCGCAAAGCAACAGTGCCGTCATAATTTTGGTGGTGCTTGCCATAGAAAGTCGCGTATCGCCGTTTTGCTGCCACAAAATTTCTCCTGTTGTGCCGTTCATAAGCACGGCGCCCTTTGCCGACACCGAAAGCGCACGGCACGGTGTGCTTAAAACAAACGAAAGCCCTAAACAGAGCAATACGGAAAATATCTTTTTCATATAATCACCATTTAATAGATATTTTCCGCAGCATTTTTATATTACAAATCGGCTATTTCGGGAGTCTTTTTATCGTCTATAAGCGATTTAATTTTATCAATAAGTTCGGGAAGAGACTGCAGCGCACGGTCAAGTGCGGTAATCTCGTTATTTATCGGTATAAACTTTGTGTTACCTCCAAAAACCGAAATAACACCCAACGGAATAATGGTTACTCCGGCACCGCCGCCACCTCCGAAAACCTCTTTTTCGGTCTTAACGGGCAGGTCCGAGCCGCCGGTTGCCAAACCGAACGACACCTTTGAAACCGGAATAATGGTGCCGCCGTCAACCGAAACGGGGGTACCGAGAACGGTATCTGTATCAATCATCGTGCGAAGTTTTTCGGTCGTTACGTCAATTATTGACTTTATGTTGTTTTCGCTCATTTTGAGTGTCCTCCGTCATATTTTTATAAACCAAGAAAAGTTTTACTGCAGCTATAAGAAGTATTATAACCCGCATTTTTAGTTTTAAATTAAATTTTGCCGACGATTTTGTTTCGCCGAAAGCCGAAGTAATATCAACCTTTTTTACCGTCATATCCATAAAACTCGACAGCAGCGAAACGGTGGGATAAACCGCCGAACAAACGCGGCCGTAATCGATAGCGGTTTTGGCAGCGTCGAACGAGGCTATGCGAATATCGAGCATAAATTTGCGCACGCGCATATGCTTTAATAAATTGCCGAGTATAGGCAAAATATCCTTTACCGTATCCGAAATAAGGGTAACATTATCGGTAAGGGAGTTCGATTTAACCTTTGATACCAACCGGTTCTGCGGTTTCTCGGTTTTCTCCCCTTTAGGCTGCTTTTCTTTTTTCTCTTTCCCCTCTTTTGTGAGCGAAAATTTTAACCCTAAAAACCCTATATAGGCAGAAAAGGTTTCATCATAGCCCACGGAAAGGGTCAAAAAGCTGAGCAGCACAGCCGCCAACAAGGCCAAAACGGATAAAACTATGATAAGTACCGTCATATCTGCTGCTCGTCCTCGACATGCGCTTCGGCAAGTCCGGAAACCATAAGTTGTTCACCCAAATCAGGTACCGACGCATTTTCGTTTTTAGGTAGCGGCGGCAACTGTGAGAGCGATGAAATTGAGAAGCAGCGTAAAAAGTTTTTGGTAGTACCGTAAAGCAAAGGTCTGCCCGGCAGCTCAAGCCTGCCGCATTCTTCAATTAAATCCTTTTCTATCAAGGTTCCTACAACACCCGAGCAGTCAACACCACGTACCTGCTCGATAAACGCCTTGGTTACCGGCTGGTTATATGCAATTACCGACAAAACCTCAAGCGCTGCCTGCGAGAGCGGTGTGCGGCGGCGTAGATCAAAGGCGGTTTTTATATAATCCTCGTATTCTTCGCGTGTTACAAGCTGATAGGAATTATCTAAATTAAGCAGCTTAATACCGCTTTGGCGGTCATCAAGCTCGGCAGAGAGCGATTCGCAAAGCTCTCCGAGTTCCTCGGGTTCTATATCAAGCACCTTTACAAGACGGGCGGCACTTATCGGCTCGCCTCCCGCAAAGAGCACCGCTTCAAGCGCGGAAAGTAATTTTTTATTTGCCATTTTTAGCTCTCCTTAATACTATTTCGGCATCCTTTTTGTCTGTATCAACCGCTATACGGTTAGCCTTGCAAAGCTCAAGCACGGCCAGAAAAGTAGCAACCAGCTCGGAACGGCTTTTTGCGCCCGAGAAAAGTGACGACATAGTTTGCTTTCCGCCACCCACCAAACGGCGCATAACGAATACGATTTTTGTTGAAACCGCAACGATTTTCTTTGCAACGATTTTGGTAAATGCGGTTGTCGGGGGCGGCAGTTTCCTCATTCCCCTGCCCGCAGCCGACATATATGCTGAATATAGGATATCGCTGTCGTGCACAATTTCATAGGTGCTGTCAAACTCTATCTGCGACGGGGCACGAACGTGCGTTGCGAAGCCGCCGGTCATTTGCGACAGCTTTGCCGCCATTTCACGGCATATCTGATATTCGATAAGCTCGCCTGTTAGTTCTTGCTTTAACGCCTCGGCCTCCTCATGATGCGGAAGCAGACTAACGGTTTTCATATAGATAAGGCGGGACGCCATCTCCAAAAACTCACTTGCTATATCCATATCAGCCTCGCGCATAGCATCTATTTGCTGCATATACTGGTCAAGAAGCTCCGATACCGGAATATCGTAAATATTAAGTTTATTTCGCGAAATAAGCTGAAGCAATAAATCAAGCGGACCTTCAAAGCAGTCCAGCTTATAAGAAAGTACGGTTTCCATATTTCCTCACTAAAAAAAGATTTTATAAGAAAGCGAAAGCAAAACGTTCATATAGTTTCCTGCTATCGCAGAGAGCACCGTGCCGACATTAAGCACATAGAAGAGCGCCACAAAGATTAAAAACGAATATCTTTCAAGGCGCATTATAGCGTAGTAATATTTATTCGGCAGGACAGCCGACAGTATTCTTGAGCCGTCAAGAGGTGCTATCGGTATTAAATTAAACAGTCCGATATAGATATTAAACACTATGAGATAGTAAAGAAGATTAAAAACAATGTTGGGTATTGCGCTGTCGGTTCCCGAGGACCAAACAAGTACGGGAGCCAAAAAAATTCCTATTATGGTGGCAACAATAAAGTTTGAAAGCGGTCCCGCTATGGCGGTAATTGCCATATCACGTTTAGGATTTTTAAAGTTATACATATTTACCTGAACAGGTTTTGCCCATCCAAAGCCGAACAGTATAATCATAAGAGCACCCATATAGTCGATATGCGCCATAGGGTTAAGCGTCATTCTGCCCTGCCACTTTGGCGTGTTATCGCCAAGTTTTACGGCGGCAAAACCGTGAGCCAGCTCGTGCAAGGGTGATACCAAAAAAATGAGTATCAGGCTGGCCAAAAGCGAAGACATAACGGTGTAGAGAGAAAAATCTCCGCTGAGTATATCTATAAGCAAACATACCACTCCAATCTATACTGATTCATTATACACTAAAATAATTATTTTTACAAGTCGTTAGTAACATATAAGTTTTAACAAAATGTAAAAAAAGGAGGCGTACGCCTCCTTTTTATTATGGTCAGTTACTGATTTTTTTAACGGTACGTTCTATTACAGAGTAGAACCAGCAATATAGCGTTTCGCCCAACTCCTGATAGATGGGGTCGCCGTCGTGCGAGCAGAGCATTGCAAATGTCTGGCCTATGCGGCGCACAACCTCTGTTCCGCGACGGTATGCAAGAAAATAAAACGAAAAGGCACCCGTATCCGAAGTGTAGGAATAAAGTTCGGGCGCATCGTGACGCAGAGTGTCAAGAAAGGTCTTTTGGGCTATGCCCGAAACGGTGTCGTTTTCGCAGAACGATTCAAGCCCCACCGTAACAGTGAAACTGAGCAGCAGCAGTCGCTGCATCATCATATAATTATCGTCGTCCTCGGTTTCGGCAAATGCCGAGCTTCCCGCCTTTATAAACTCGTGCGCAACCGCTTTTCCGAGCTTTTTGCCCAGCGCGGAATCAATAGATATCTTTTCTATATCCGTTTCCTTTCTTTCGGCGTTGCGCTTGACAGACTCAGACGGTTTGTCGCCGACGATTTTCATGTCCTTATCTTCGAACAAGTTACTCACCCTTTTCGGTTTTATATGATTTAAGTGCCCTAGCAAGTTGGTCGGGGCAAGAGGTCGACTTAAAGCCGCAGGTTGTCCCCTCCAGACGGCTTATAGCAAAATCAACGTCCATTCCCTCAACCAACGACGAAATACCCTTTAAATTTCCGTTACAGCCGCCCTCAAAGGCCACTGATTTTATAGTATTTCCCTCAATGTCGAGCGTTATTTTTCGGGAACATACCCCTACAGGTTTATATGTATATACCATAGAAAATATTACTCCTGTCCTAAAAGGTTATTTTATTAAATTCGTCCCGCATATAGCGGCTGACGTCCGCAAACACGTTGCGATAGCGGCATATACCCTGCGGATGGGTGCATTCAGAAGGATCGTGCTGACAGCGGCTTACCGTAATGGGACCGCATATGGTTTCAACCACTTCCAGCAAGGTTATTTCCTCGGGGCTGCGAGACAGCACATAACCGCCCTTTGCCCCCTTAAAAGATTCGACTATACCTGCCGACATAAGACGGCGCAAAATTTTTAGCGTAAACTGCGGTGTTACGCCGGTTTTCTCGGCTATTGTGCCCGCATCGGTCTTTTCCCGTCTTTCGGCAAGACAGGTTACAATGCGTATAGCATAGTCGGTTTCGTTATTGAAAAGCATTTATTATCTATCCTTAAACTTATTACTGCGCACGGGATGACGAAGCTTGCGAAGCGCCTTTGCCTCAATCTGACGAATACGTTCACGGGTAACGTTAAACTCACTGCCGACCTCTTCGAGTGTATGGCAGCGGCCGTCCTGCAGGCCAAAGCGCAGACGGATAACCGCCTCTTCACGGGAAGTGAGGGTGCGAAGAACGCTGTCGATATCCTCGTTGGTTATGGTCTTAAGCGCGGCTTCATCTGGTGCCAAAGCATCCTCGTCACGGATAAAGTCCATAAGACGGCTGTCCTCTTCGGGGCCTATGGGTGTTTCCATAGATACAGGCTCCTGTGCGACACGCATTATTTCGCGTACACGCTCAACCGGAAGGTTCATCTTTTCGGCTATAAGTTCTTCGCTCGGTTCGTAGCCGTTTTCGTGAAGAAGCTGGCTTTGAATCTTTTTAAGTCTGTTGATGGTTTCTACCATATGAACCGGAATACGTATAGTTCGTGCCTGGTCGGCTATTGCACGGGTTATTGCCTGACGTATCCACCAGGTTGCATAGGTTGAGAACTTGAATCCCTTTGTATAGTCAAACTTATCAACAGCCTTTATAAGACCTACGTTACCCTCTTGAATGAGGTCAAGGAAGTGCATTCCGCGACCAACATACTTCTTTGCGATACTTACAACCAGTCGAAGGTTGGCTTCGGTAAGACGTTTTTTAGCCTGCTCATCACCCTCAGCAATCTTCTCGGCAAGCTTTATTTCCTCATCACTGGAGAGGAGTGCTACCCTACCGATTTCGCGAAGATATACCTTTACCGGGTCATCAAGCGAGGTGTTTTCAAGCGTGATATCGTTATCAAGTTGCTCGGCATCAAGCTCTTCGAGTTTAAGCTCGTCCTCGGTCGGCTCTTTATCAAAGTCCAAATCGAGCAGAGGCGGCTCACTAACCAGCGCATCAAGGTCATCGGGCGGGGTGCCGAAATCATCAAATTCTCCACCCGCGTCCTCAGCTGCTTGTGCCTCAGCCTTTTTTGCCTCTTCCTCTTCAAGCGCTGCCTGTGTATCCTTAATCTTATCTTTACCCATATTTATTCTCCCTTTTTATTACGGGCGATCTGCTGCATTTTTGCCGCCCAGTCATCTATTGATAAATCTTTATCACCGACGGCACTTAAAGCTGCATTCTCTTCTAATATTACCTTAATGCAGTCGTTTAATACCGTTTTGGCGTTTTTTTCAGCCAACACGCCGTTCTGTAACGATACAATATATCCCATTTCGGCCGGCGTAAACTGTTCACCCAAGAGTGACACGTCCACAGTCGGTCTGCCGCTGTCGAGTATTCGGCAAACCTCGGCCAGCACACGCCGATTCAGTGACGTAATCATCTGCTCGGGGGACAGCCTGTCCTTAAACGCCGAATAATAGTCGGGGTGCGAAAGGAGTATTGCAATAATGCTTTCCTCCGCCTTGGCCGCACGCGGATACCGTCTACGGTCGGGATTTATGTCGTCGCTTTTATATCGCGGTGTAACAATTTCTTTTATTTCTTTCTTTTGTATCGTTTTATAATTGCGCTTGCGAATGCTCTGTATTTGCGACATAAGCGCGGTTTTGGTAACACCGTACTTCTCGCTCATACGGCCGGCGTAAAGGTCAACCGTCAAAGAATCGTTGACCGAGGCCAGTATTTCGGCCACGCGTTTTAAGTACTCAAGCCTGCCGTTGTCGGTCGACACGTCTATATCACCGGCTGCCGTCAGCAGCTTGTACTCAATATCGCTTACTGCGCCGTCCAGCAAGGCACGGAATTTTGCGGCGCCGTTCTTCTTTATGTAATCGTCCGGGTCTTTTCCGTCGGGAATGACCAGCACACGAATATTTATGCCGCTGTCTTTTAGCGTTTCTATTGTGCGGCGCACCGCCTTTTGGCCTGCTTCGTCAGCGTCAAGCGTTACGACAATTTCTTTTGTATAACGCGCAAGCAGTTTTACCTGTTCTTCGCCAAACGCGGTGCCGAGCGCGGCCACAGCATTTGTAAATCCCGCCTGATGAAGAGAAATAACGTCCATATTTCCCTCTACCAATATAATGCGGTCAGCACAATCGTTTTTTGCAAAATTAAGTGCAAACAGGTTCTGACTCTTTTTATATACGGGTGTATCCTGCGTATTAACGTATTTCCCCGCCGCTTTGGTGTCGCCGGGGCGAACACGTCCGCTAAAGCCGATTACGTTTCCGCGAATGTTAAAAATCGGGAACATTACACGGTTACGGAAACGGTCGTAATAACTTCCGCGCTGGCTTTGCGATATGACGTTTGCCTGCACCATATCCGACACCGAAAAACCCTTAGATTTTAAATGCTTTAAAAGCATATCCCAGTCGTCGGGTGCGGCACCCAGACCGAAGCGTTTAATTGTGGCATCGGTTAGACCTCTGCCGTGCAGATAGTCGAGCGCCCATTTTCCGCCGGGCGACATTAAATATGAATAATAAAATCGCGCCGCTTCACGGTTTATTTCGTAAAGTCGGTTTTTAAGTTCCTGCATAGAGTTGTCGTAACCGTTTTCGGGTATTGTAATTCCCGAACGGTCGGCGAGCAGCTTTACAGCCTCTACGTAGTCAAGTCGTTCAATCAAACTCGTAAAGGTTATAACGTCGCCACCCGAGCCGCAACCAAAGCAATAAAACGAACCGTTTTCCGGATACACGGTAAACGAAGGTGTTTTTTCGTTGTGGAACGGGCAAAGTCCTACAAGGTTTTTCCCCCTGCGCTTTAGATTATCGTACTGTGAAATAACCGATTCAATATCGTTACGGTATTTTATTTCAAGTTTTAAATCTTCACTTATTGAGGGCAAACGCTACACCTCCCAACACTTGGGGATAAAAATATCCGAATACACCGTTATGGCGTAGTGGTCGGTCATACCCGAAACATAGTCTATCGCTGCGCGGGCAATACCCTCACGCTCAAGCACGGCGGCATATTCACCCTTAAGCTTTTCAGGATGAGATAAAAGGTGAGAATATATTCCCGTCAGTATACCGTCGACCTTGCTTTCTTCGCCCTTGGCTTTTGGGTTTGTATAAACAGAAGAAAACAGAAAATCGTGAAGCTCGGTAAAGCAGGCAGCGGTTTCGTCGTCCATCTTTATATCGCAGTCGCTGTTGCGAACAACAGATTCAACCATTTTACTTATACGGGCACTTTTAGTCGTGCCGAGAAATTTAACAATATGAGGCGGTATATCCGACGCAGAGATAATACCTGCGCGCACCGCGTCGTCAATATCGTGGTTTATGTATGCGATGCGGTCAGACATTCTGACAACCCTGCCCTCAAGCGTGCGGGGCTGCTTGCCGCGCGTATGGTTTAATATTCCGTCCAGCACCTCGTCGGTGAGGTTAAGTCCTCTTCCCTCGCGTTCGAGATACTTGCACACGCGCACACTCTGTTCAAAGTGGGTAAACGGAAAATCGGCGCATTTATCCAACGCGCGTTCACCGGCGTGTCCAAAGGGGGTGTGGCCCAGGTCGTGTCCGAGCGCAATTGCCTCGGTCAGGTCTTCATTAAGGCGAAGCGAACGCGATATGGTACGCGCAATCTGAGATACCTCAAGCGTGTGGGTTAGTCGGGTACGGTAATGGTCAGATTCGGGTGCTAAAAAAACCTGGGTTTTGTGTTTGAGTCGGCGGAACGCCTTACAGTGAATTATACGGTCGCGGTCACGTTGAAACACGGTACGCAGGTCACATTCCGGTTCATATACTTCGCGTCCCCTGCTTTCACAGCTTCTTACGGCGTTGGGCGACAGGGTCTCGTTTTCTATGCGTTCGGTTGTTTGTCTGATACTTTCCATTACTTTCACCCCTTTATTTATGTTATTAGCTTTTTTTATCGGAAATACTTTATTTTCGTGTAAAATTATACGGGAACTACTTTTTCACCCGTTTTTTCGAGTCGTACACGGTCTAAAAATGTTTTTTCCACCGTATTTAAAAACTCGTCTTCGCACTCGGTTTTTATAATAACCGAAAGCTGCACCTTATCTGTAAAATCATTTTGCTCGATAGCGCCGAAGCGGGAAATAATTTTAGCGAGATAATCAAAATCGGGATAGGCACAACTAACCGAGTACTGACAACAGGGCTGCATTTTAACAATAACGGCATTGCCGAGCGCCTCTTTAGTAGCGGCAGAATAGGCGCGAACAAGGCCGCCCGTGCCAAGCAGCACACCGCCGAAATAACGCGTTACAACGACGCAAACGTCGTAAATTTCACTACCCTCGATAATATCGAGCATAGGCTTGCCCGCGGTACCGTGCGGCTCACCATCATCTGACGAACGCGATATTCCCGAATGCAGGACGTATGCAAAGCAGTTGTGTTTTGCATCGTGATACTCTGCCCGTTTTTTGGCTATAAAATCGAGCGCATCCTGCTCACTGTCTATATGTACGGCGGCGGCGATGAATCGCGAACGCTCAACCGTTATTTCACCTTCACATTCTCCCATTAAGGTAACATAAGAATCCATTTTTTCGCCGCCCTTCGCAGAATTTTTTTAAAAATAATACCGCATCCTAAACGGATGCGGTATTTTAGCATTAGTTTTTACTTCATGCCGAAACGCTTATTGAAACGGTCAACACGGCCACCTGTATCTACCAGCTTCTGTCTGCCGGTGAAAAACGGATGACATTTTGAGCAGATATCAAGACGAATGTTCTGCTTGGTCGATCTTGTTTCGAACTCAGCGCCGCAAGCACACTTAACTACTACATTTTCATACTGCGGATGAATACCCTGTTTCATACCGTCACCCCTTTCAAATCTCGATAACATACAGATGATAACACATACTTTCAAAAAATGCAAGAAAAATTTTTAAGTTATCTAATTTTTCTTAATTTATTTTTCAGCGTTTCATATAGCTCGACAATTTTAAACCGCATTATAAACCGCGAACTGTTTTTTGCGACCGTAACGGCGCTGTTTCCTGCCGTGTCCGAAAGGTCGCCTGCCGCGCCCACGCATATACTGGGAAACAAAACGCACCACCAGTTTTTACCCTTCGCCTCCCCTATTTCAATTTTAAGCGCATCATACACGCCTGCGGGCAGGGTAAAATCGTCATAAACCCGGGTATCAAAGAAAGATTTTTCTACCGAAACGGTAACTTTAGAATCATATCCGGCATCGCGCACGGTGGTTTGTGCTATATTCGTTATAACCGGTATATTACTGTTTGCCGAGGCTATAGCCTCCTCTAAGGTATCGGCGCCTAAAAACAGCTCCCCGCTTTCTCGCAGTATGGCATCCCGCACCAGAAGCTTTAGACTTTGGTCCTCTGCTGAGTCGGAATTTGCAATTATATGAAGACGAAAAACATTTTTTCTTAAATCCTCACAACTGGCCTCAAAACTGACCAAAGACAATAGTATAGAGAATACTAGTGAGAACGCAAGTGAGACGTTAAAAATTTTAAACTTACTTTTCAAAAAAATCACTCCTGTCAAAGCATTTATTGACAGAAGTGAGAATTTTTATTCACACACCGAAGGGCAAACGTAAACTTCCCTGTACTTTTTCCTGAGTTTTAAAGCGCAATTCCCGGCCGATTCTTCGTCCGAAAAAAGGCCGAAAACGGTAGGTCCGCTTCCCGAAAGGCAGGCAGAAAGGGCACCGCATTCCAACAAATCATTCTTAATAAGAGAGCAGTCGCAAACGTTTTCAAAATCATTAAATATAAGTTTTGACGCCTCAAAAGCCCTGCCCTCACTCAGCATTGTGCAAAACTCGTCCACCACACCCGTGCGGTCGCAAAGTCCATTCTTATCAAGTTGTGAATACATTTCACCCGTAGACATCTTTGTACCGTGCTTTACAAGCACGAAAAATCCCGAAAAGTCGGAACACGGGTTTAACTTTTCGCCTTTACCGTCTACGCGCTGCGTTCCGCCCCTTATAAAAAACGGTACATCGGAGCCGAGAGAAATTGCCATATCTTCAAGCTGGCTTTGAGAATACGGCTCGCCGTAAAGCGTATTAAGCGCTCGCAACACGCCTGCCGCATCGCTGCTGCCGCCGCCGAGTCCCGCAGCCATAGGAATACGTTTTTTGATTTTTATATAAGCGCCGCCGAAATCGGAAAAAAGTTTTGCAGCCTTATAGCAGATGTTATCCTCACCCGCCGGCGCACGGTCTGATTTTACGACAACGTTTTCATCCCGTCTTACCGTTATGGTGTCGTAAAGTCCCACCGTCTGCATAACGGTAGAAATTTCGTGAAAGCCGTCTTCTCGTTTCCCTGGAACCGACAGCACAAGATTAATCTTGGCGGCAGCGGTAATAACAAGTTTTTTTGCATAACCGCGATAGCGCCAAAAAGCCACAAGCACCGAAACAATGTTTATTATTTCGGTAATAATACCCGAATGGGAATTAACCGAGAGGTTATAAAAAAGCCAGCACGGACTTACTATAAACAGTTGATAATACCTAACTATGCGCACACTGGGTGAATATAGCATAAACGCCGTAGCAACCGATGCCACGGTAATAACAATACCGTATTTATCGCCAAGGCAAATTGTGGCGATGCCGACCGCACCGTAAACTACGGCAAACAGGTAAACCCAAAAGCGCTTTTTTGCAAATTCTTTTCCCTCTGCACGATAAAAGCAGAGTATGCAGTTTATAAGTCCTACCGTGTTAAGCGCGGCACCGCTAAAGCCCATCAACATAACGTAATGGGTTGAAAAAAGCAGCTTCATAGCTATTTGGAAAGCGTAAAAGCGTTTACCGGTGTTAAACTGGAACGAAAGCACCGATGCAACAAGCCCGAAATAACCTATAAGCTGTGCTACTGTTTCATACATTACTCTGCCGCCTTTTCTATTGCCGCGCGAACGGCATCTGCCCCGTCGCCCGAAAGTGCCGAAAAGGGTATAAAATCATCATTACCCAGAATTTCGCGCATGCGGTCACAGGAGTTTTTGTATTCGGTTTTATTGAGTTTGTCGCTTTTGGTAAGCACAACCGTAAACGGTGTGCCGGTAGCCCTTAAAAACTCTATCATATCAAGGTCGAACTGTGACGGCTCGTGGCGCATATCAATAAGCTGAAAGGTCATTTTAATGTTTCTTCCGCTTTTAAAATAATTCTCCATAAGCCCCGCCCAGCGAATTCGCTCACCGTCGCTTACCTTTGCATAGCCGTAACCCGGCAGGTCTACAAGGCGTATTTTATCCAAACGATAAAAGTTTATTGTAACGGTCTTGCCGGGCTTGGTACTTACACGTGCAAGATTTTTTCTGCCCAGCACCCTGTTTATCAGTGAAGATTTGCCGACATTCGAACGGCCTGAAAAGCAGATTTCCGCCATATCGGACGGCGGCATTTGTTTTTCGGTTCCGAATGCCGCTTCGAAAGCCGCACTGCTGTAATTCATATAACGTCCTCCTAAAACAACTGGTTATACTCCGCTGATTGCGCCATACTGACATAATCGTCATCGGTGACAATAATATGATCGGCAAGGGTTATACCTACCTGACGTAGGGAGCTTATAAGTCCTTTTGTTATTTCAATATCAATAGCCGAGGGCAAGGCTATTCCGCTTGGGTGGTTGTGTGCCAATATAACGATATTTGCACCGCATTTGATAGCTATTTCAAGAATGCGACGCGTACTGATACCGACCGACGCAATATCACCCTCGCCGATAAATTCAAAAGAAAGCACCTTTCCGCTGGGTTTGATACATAGAAGCGATGCCCATTCGCCCTTCCTCATAGTATAGCGGGCTTTTAAATATTCACCTATTTCATCGGTAGAATGCATTTCATCCTTAGAATCTGTTTTCTCCATAGCAAATCGCTTGGTTACCAGCGCATATACCCTAAAGAGGGCAACGGTATTTTTTGTTATACCGTCTATCTTTAACAGTTCTTCATCGGGCGCGCACAGCACCGCGCCTAAACTTCCGAAATGGTTTATAAGTCTGTGGGCTATCGGGTTTGTGTCGCGTCTGGGCACGGAAAAATACAAAAGCGCTTCAAGCAAAATATGCGGCGGGGAATTTTCGTTTATGGTACCCGCTAAAATCTGCTGTTTTACCCTTTCGCGGTGTCCGGCGTGCAGGTTTTCTTCTTTATTTTTAATGTTTTTATCGCTCATTTACTGCACACCCTTTCTTTTTTTAGAAATTTATGTTATACTAACCGTTAGAATTGAGGTTGGAAAATGAAAAGCTTTAAAATAGGCCCCAACGATGCGGGCCAACGACTGGACAAGTTCATAAGCAAGGCTATTCCCTCGCTGCCCAAATCACTTATGTATAAATACATACGACTTAAACGTATAAAGGTTGACGGAAAGCGTGCCGAAATAAGTACAAGGCTGTGCCTCGGAAGCACCGTCGACGCGTATATAAACGACGAATTTTTCGCCCCCGTAGAGCAAAAGCTGGATTTTATGTCGGCTTCGCGCTCGCTCGAAATTGTATATGAGGACGAAAACATTTTGCTTGCCGACAAAAAACAGGGCGTTTTATCGCACCCCGACGAAAACGAGTATAATGACACTCTTATTTCGCGCATACAGCGTTATCTCTATGAAAAGGGCGAATATGACCCCGCGAGTGAAAACAGCTTTAAACCCGCGCTTGCAAACAGAATAGACCGAAACACCGGCGGTATAGTTATTGCGGCAAAAAACGCCGAGGCACTCCGCATACTGTGCGACAAAATAAAATACCGCGAAATGGACAAGTTTTATTTAGCGGTCGTACACGGCACACCAAAAAAACCCGAAGCTGTACTTGAGGGTTATCTCGAAAAAAACGAAAGTGAAAACCGTGTGTTCATAAAAAGCAAAATGACCGCCGACACACGCACAATTAAAACCCATTACCGAGTGCTTAAATCAAAGAACGGTCTTTCCCTGCTCGAGGTTGAGCTGCTTACAGGACGCACACACCAAATACGCGCCCATTTAGCGTCTATCGGCCACCCGCTGTTGGGTGACGGAAAGTACGGTCAAAACGCTGAAGACCGCAAAAAAGGATTTAAACATCAGGCACTTTATTCATACAAGCTTCGGTTTAATTTTACTACCGACGCGGGTATACTTTCCTACCTGAACGGCAAAACCTTTACGGTTAAAAAGGTTTGGTTTGCCGATGAATTGTTTTAAACGTCAATCTCTATTTTATTACCAAGATGTTCGTACTGACGGTATTTTATGCCGGCAGCATCGAACATCTTTTTTGATGCCTCAACGCCGTCTGTTCCGTCATACTTGTTGTCGGCATATATAAGCTCTTTTATGCCGGTTTGGATAATTGCCTTTGCGCACTCGTTACACGGGAAAAGCGTAACGTAAAGACGGCTTCCCTTAAGGCAGGTGCCGCTGTAGTTTAAAATCGCATTAAGCTCAGCGTGGCAGACATACATATACTTTGTGTCAAGAGGTGCACCGTCGCGGTCCCAAGGGAAATCATCGTCGCTGCAGCAATGAGGCATACCGTTATAGCCAACC
>JAZUOJ010000120.1:0-5028 GCA_045604625.1 Acutalibacteraceae bacterium
GTCTTACAAGCATTACTATACCCGACGGCGTTACAACCATTGGCTCTAGAGCTTTCCATAATTGCACAAAGCTTACAAGTATTGATATACCCGACAGCGTTACAAGCATTGACTCTCACGCTTTCGATGGTTGCACAAGCCTTTCAAGTATTAACATACCGAACAATGTTACCAGCATTGGTTCATCCGCTTTTTACGGTTGCACAAGCCTGACAAATATTGAAATACCCGACAGTGTAACCTCTATAGGCGGCTATGCTTTCTCTGGCTGTTGGAAAATTGAAAATATTTCCCTGCCGTTTGTCGGCGGTAGCGCAACAAGCAACCAGTTTTTTGGTTATATATTTGGCGCAAGCAGTTATAACGATAATGCGTCCTGTGTTCCAAGTGCGCTGAAAACTGTTGTAATTTCCGATGCCTGTGAAAGCATACCAATGTATGCTTTCTACGGCTGTAACAGCCTTGAAAGTATGACTTTGCCGTTTGTCGGCGAAAGCGCAACAAGCAACCGTTTTTTAGGTTTTATTTTCGGCGCTCCTAGCTATGGTAACAACGACATTTTTGTTCCAAAATCATTAAAAACAGTTATCCTTTCAGATGCTTGTAAAAATATACCTGGAAATGCATTTTATCGTTGTACCGGCCTTTCAAGTATTAACATACCGAACAATGTTACCAGCATTGGTTCATCCGCTTTTTACGGTTGCACAAGCCTGACAAATATTGAAATACCCGACAGCGTAATTTCCATAGACAGAGCTGCTTTCTCTGACTGTTCGAAACTTGAAAGCATTACTCTTCCGTTTGTCGGCGAAAGCGCAACAAGCAACCGTTTTTTAGGTTTTATTTTCGGCGCTCCTAGCTATGGTAACAACTACATTTATGTTCCAAAATCATTAAAAACAGTTATCCTTTCAGATGCTTGTAAAAATATACCTGAAAATGCGTTTTTTAGTTGTACAAGCCTTACCGGCATTACTATTCCCTCCAGCGTTACCAATATAGACGATAGCGCATTTGAAAATTGTACCAACTTAACCATATACGGTTACTACGATTCGTGCGCTAAAACCTATGCTGATGAAAACAATATTCCCTTTGTTGCACTGGCGCCGCCCACTTTATCCTTTAACGGTGCTTCTCTTACTCTCCACAACAACCTGACCGTTAACTACAAGGTAAGCAAGACGTTGTTTGAGGAAACGGGTTACGAAACCCCTTATGTTCTGTTCGAGATAAACGGTGAAAAGCGTATTGTTAAGTCGTACACCGTTGAGGGTGACAATTATATCTTTAAACTGAAAAGCATTGCCCCCAACCAGATGAACGACACTATTTACGCGACGCTTTACGCAAAGTATGACGGCGTTCTGTATAATAGTGAAACCAAGGAATACAGCATTGCGCAGTACTGCTACAATATGCTTAATAACTATTCGGGTGATGAATATGCCGGCCTTCGCACCCTTATAGTAGACCTATTACAGTACGGTGCACAGTCACAGCTTTACACGGGACATAATACAGAGAACCTTGTAAACGCGGCACTTACCTCGGCACAGCTTGCGTGGGGCACCGCAGGTACACCCACACTACAAAACGTACTTAACACCAAGTACGAAACGGTAGAAAGTCCCACTGCACAGTGGAAGGGCGCAGGACTGCTGCTTAACAACGCAGTTATTATGAAGCTCAAGTTCGCCGCCGACGATATAACGGGACTTACCGTAAAGATAAGAACCGAAAGCGACGAATGGACCATTGAAAGTGCCGATTTCAAAACGGAAGATGGACTTTACTTTGTCACCTTCGCAGGCCTTGGCGCAGGACAGATGAGCGAAAACGTATATCTCACGATTTACAAGGGCGATACCGCCATAAGCAATACCGCACGCTACAGCATTGAATCGTACGCGTACGGAAAACAAAACGGCGAAGACCAGAAGCTTTCGGCACTTGTAAATGCAATGATGAACTACGGAAACTCTGCGCGCGATTATAATTAACTAAAAAAAGAAACCACACCGAAAGGTGTGGTTTTCTTTTAGTTAGAGAAGAATGAAAAGAAAAAAGAACAAAAAGAAAAGCCGCAAAAATGCGACTTTTCTTTTTGGTGGAGACGATGAGACTCGAACTCACTACCTCTACAATGCGAATGTAGCGCTCTACCAGGTGAGCTACGCCCCCATATACGGCACAAGGCCGTTTTTAAATATCTATAATGCGCGGTGTGTGCTTTACGTGCATTAAAAACACGCGCAAGAGGTCGTTTGTTTTGATTTTAAGCGTTGACGTGTTTATACACGGGTGACAACGGATATATTCACCGTTTACTATATCGCGGTCGATTACCAGCGTTACGCGACGCTCGCGGTCGTTCTTAAGCGCCATAACCGTTACAGACCCCGGTGTAACACCGAGCATGCTTTCCATATCCTCAGCCGAGGCAAAGGAAAGGCGCGAAACGCCCAGTTTTTTGGAAATATCTGCGGTGCGGAACGGCTTTTCGCCCGACATCATTACCATATAATAATCGGTCTTTTGGCGGTTGCATACAAAAAGATTTTTGCAGATGCCAACCCCAATTACATCCTCTACTGCTTTGCAGTCTTCTATTGTATCTGCGGGGTCGTGGTCAACACGCTCATACTCGATACCAAGGCTATCCAGCAGGTCATAAACCGCCGTTTCCTTCTGTGTTCTGCCGCACTCGTTTTCCGGTCGGCCACTATACATCGGACTAATGTTCATTTTACTCTCCGTTTAAGTTTCTGTCAAGTTTTTTTAGGCGTTGCCCCAGTATTTCCTGTCAAGGCTTCTGAACTGAATCGCCTGCAGAATATGGGACGTTTCTATTCGTTCGCAACCCTCTAAATCGGCTATGGTGCGAGAAATTTTTAAAAGACGGTCGTAGGCGCGTCCCGAAAGCCCCATACGGTCAAACGCCATCCTAAGCGTGTTTTCGGCCTCATCGGTCAAAATACAGTATTTTTCGAGCATTGCCGTCGTCAGTCTTGCGTTACAGGTGATTCCGCTGCCCTCGTAACGTTTTTGCTGTATCCTACGGGCGCGGTTTACGCGCTCGCGTATTGCCGCCGAGGACTCCTCCCTGCCCTTTGATTTCAGCGAATCAAAATCAATGGGCGGAACCTCAACGTGGATATCAAGTCTATCAAGCATAGGACCTGAAATTTTTGAAAGATAGCGTGAAACCTGCTGTCCCGTGCAGGTGCAGCGCTTGCTCGGGTGTCCGAAATAGCCGCAGGGGCAGGGGTTCATCGCAGCCACAAGCGTTATCTGGCAGGGATACGTAAGGGTGCCCGCAACACGCGATATGGTAACTGTGCCGTCCTCAAGCGGTTGACGCAGCGACTCCATAACGTCACGGTGAAATTCCGGTAACTCATCAAGAAACAATATTCCGTTATGCGCCAGCGATATTTCACCCGGGCGCGGTACGGTGCCGCCACCCGACATTCCGGGCGCCGAGACCGTATGATGGGGTGAACGAAACGGTCTTTTGGTAATTAGAGGCGAATCACTTCTAAGCGTGCCCGCTACCGAATGAATCTTGGTAGACTCTATCGATTCGTCCATCGTCATTTCGGGCAAAATCGAGGGAAGGCGTTTTGCAAGCATACTTTTACCGGCACCGGGAGGTCCGATAAGCAGGACGTTATGTCCGCCTGCAGCCGCAACCTCAAGCGCTTTTTTCGCCACCGTTTGGCCCTTTACATCGGCAAAATCAAGCAAATCGTCAGCAGAGGGGACGGTGTTTTGCTGATATTTAGTCGGGGTTAGTTTGCGCTCGTCCATAAGATGGGCATAAAGCTCGGCAATAGTGGTAACTCCGTATATGTTTATGCCGTCGACCACCGCAGCCTCGGCGGCGTTCCCTTTAGGCACGAACAGGTTTTGCACGCCTACACGTTTTGCTTCAATTGCCATAGCCAGCACGCCGTTTATGGGGCGCACGCGACCGTCAAGCGAAACCTCGCCCAAAAAGGCGGAGCCTGAAACCTCAGCCTTTAGCTGCCCGGAAGCAACAAGGAGCGCGACCAGCACCGGCAGATCATAAATCGTGCCTTCCTTGCGCTTGTCGGCAGGCGCGAGATTTACGGTGATCCTTCCCACCGGAAATTTGAAACCGCAGTTTTTAATAGCCGAGCGCACACGGTCGCGCGACTCCTTAACCGCAGTATCGGCAAGGCCTACGATATCAAAGGAAGGCAGACCGGTTGAAACGTCTGCCTCAACCAGTACGCGATAAGATTCTATTCCAAAAAGGCCAAAGCTATCTACACGGGTAAACACAGCAAACCTCCCCTAAAGTCATAATGTAATTATATAACATTGCGCGTCCCTCTGCAACAAATTTCTCTTGACAACATCACGTCTAAATAATATAATATTTAGGCGACCTTATGGCAAACGGAGAGTTGTCCGAGTGGTCGAAGGTGCAGCACTCGAAACATAGTCGGGTCTGTCACGACTGTATCTCCGTAAACCCTTTATTTATCGGGTTTTCGGGACTTCGGTTTGCATTTTCGGAATTCTGCATCTCGCAGTTTTCTCGCAATTTAGGTTTTGGCTTTGCCTTTACAATTTTATATGGAGACGTATCGAAGTGGTCATAACGGGGCTGACTCGAAATCAGTTAGGGAGAAATCCCCCGCGAGTTCGAATCTCGCCGTCTCCGCCAAATGCCGCCCTGAGATTTCAGGGCGGCCAATTTAAAAATTTTGCAGAGTAGGAAACTGAGCGTTAAGTGCTATGTGGACGGGGAGTTGCCACATAGACGAAGAAATTTTCGCGGTTTGGTTTTCGCATCCCGCTGCCGCTGAAAAAGAAAGAACTGTCTTCCTTATTCTCGGTTACAACGGGGAAAAGGAGGATTTTGATGTTGAAGTCGATGTATCGCCGTTCCTTCCGGAGAATGTTATTGTGTATGGGGAATCTCCGATCATCACGGTTACGGTCAAGGTGAGCAGCGAAGAAGAGACGGCAGATTCGAGCCCGGAGGAAAAC
>JAZUOJ010000121.1:0-15205 GCA_045604625.1 Acutalibacteraceae bacterium
ATTTTTTCTTTTCTTCCATTTTTATCACCAGACTTTTTTAATCTTAAGTCTAGTATAACACAAATTTAAGAATTTTCAACAAAATCGGTCACTATTCTTTTGTAACTGGCCTCGGGCGAGTAAATAAAGCGGTCCATATGCTGACCTTCGAAAAAATATTTTTTATTTAGCGTATAATCTGATTTAAAACTGTCAATAATAATTAGTTTAACCTTCATTTTATCGGGTATTATGCTTTTGACGTACACGCTGGTGGTCTGTCCTATAAAAACGTCGGGTTTGGGCTCGGCAAGCCCCGCAAGATTAGGCGTGAGCTCGACAAAAACGCCGTAGCTTTCGACCGAGCGCACAATTCCCGATACGGTTTCGCCCTGCGAAAAGAGTGCCGCGTTTTCCTCCCACGTTCCCAAAAGCTCCTTGTGTGAAAGTGTAATTTTGTCACCGTCTATTTGCTTTACAACAACCTTTATATCTTCGCCCGCAAAAAAACGGTCGCGGGGGTGAGAAATACGGGAAACCGAAATTAAATTTATGGGCAGAAGCGAAACTATACCGCAACCGATATCGCAAAATGCCCCGAAATTTTCTAAATGTGTTATGCGCGCTTCCAACACGTCACCGGGGGTCAGGTTTGATATGTATTCCTTTATACACTTTTCTTGGGCAAGGCGGCGGGACAGCACGGCGTAGCGGCGGCCGAGTCGGTCGGTTTTTATGTCTGTTACTATAAAACAAACAGGCTTGCCTACGCGGGAGAGGAGTGCAATATCGCGTGTTTCGCCGCTTGCAATTCCCAGCGCACCCTCGTCGTGCGGAATTATGCCCCGCATACAACCCAGATTTACGAGTATATTGTGCTGTGAATCGCACATATCGGCAACCGCTTCTAAAATCCTGCCCTCTGCTAACGCGCTTTCTATTGCAGTGGGTGAGGAAAGCGAGCGCTTGTTTTCGGTTTCGTTTATCAGTCTGCCTTCCGCAAAAAATCTTTCCATTAAAATCAGCCTTTCTTTTGCTTGTCTTGGCCGCAGCTTTGCTGCGGTCTTTCTCTTTTTATAGATATGCAGACGGGGCGATTTTAATGCAAAATAAAAATTTTTTAAAATATTGCAGGATCGTTGCATACTTTTGTGCAACAAACGTGAAAAAAGCGGGTGTTAGTGGAGGTGGCTTTAATGGCAAAAGAACTAACTGCCAAGGAGGCGCTATTTTGCGAATACTATAAAATTCTGCACAGCGCGCGTGAGGCGGCTGCCCGTTCGGGGTATCCCTTTCCCGAACGCAGCGGAATTAAGCTTTTAAAAAAAGCGGCGGTCAGGCGGTATTTAAATGAAATAGATACAAAAGAGGCAACTGCCGAAGACGGGCTAAAACGCATAGCCTTTGGCAACGTGACCGATGCGGTGTACCTTTGCACCCGAGGCGAAATGCCCGACCGCGAAACATTGGAAACGCTTGACCTTTATATGGTTTCGGAAATCAAAATCCCAAAGGGCGGCGGAATAGAAATAAAGTTTTTTGACCGGTTAAAGGCGCTTGATTTGCTTGCGGCACAATCGGTAGCCGACGGCGGCTCAGCCGAACCCTTTTTCCGCGCCCTGCGCGACTCTGCAAAAAGCCTAACCTTCGGAACGGAGGAAACGAATGGAATTTAAAGCCTTTTCGCGCAAACAGCTCACGGCACTCACGTTCTGGCACGACGAAAGCCCGTACCGTGACTGTGACGCCCTTATCTGCGACGGAGCTGTGCGGAGTGGTAAATCGGTATCAATGTTTTTGTCCTTTATATTCTGGTCGTTTTATCGCTTTTCGGGACACGACTTTGCAATATGCGGCAAAACGGTAACCTCGCTTAGGCGTAATCTAATAGCCCCGATGACCGAGGTTTTAAAGACGTTGGGTTTTGCCTGCCGCGAGGTGCAGAGCAAGGGCCTTTTAAAGATTTCGTTCGGCGGCCGAGAAAATACCTATTATCTGTTCGGCGGCAAGGACGAGTCGAGCGCCGCCCTAATACAGGGAATGACGCTTTCAGGAGTTTTGTTTGACGAGGCGGTGCTTATGCCGCGTTCCTTTATAGAACAGGCTTTGGCGCGTTGCTCCGTCGAGGGGTCGAAGTTCTTCTTTAACTGCAACCCGCAAAGCCCTGCACACTGGTTTTATCGCGAATGGATTAAAAAGGCGGACGAAAAGGGTGCGCTGTATCTGCACTTTACTATGAATGAAAATCCGTCGCTGTCAGAGGGTATGCTAAAACGCTATGCCTCACTCTATTCGGGAACATTTTATGAACGGTTCGTTCTCGGAAAATGGGTGGCGGCAGAGGGCTTGGTTTATCCCTTCTTTCGCGCTGAAGATATGTGTGACGTACCCGACGGGTGCAGAGAATTTTACGTGTCCTGCGACTACGGTACGGTCAACCCCGCTTCATTCGGGCTTTGGGGCAAAAAGGATGGGGTGTGGTACCGCGTGGCGGAATATTACTATTCCTCCAGGTCGCGCGGCGAGCAAAAAACCGACGAGGAATATTATAAGGAGCTTGAAAAGCTTTGCGGCGACCGCAAAATAAATGCGGTTATATGCGATCCGTCTGCGGCTTCGTTCATGGCGTGCATACGGCGGCACGGCAGGTTTACGGTCATACCCGCTAAAAACGACGTGCTTGACGGCATACGAAGGGTATCGGACTGTTTGAGGTCGGGCAGGATACGCATTTGCCGCGGCTGTAGTGATACCGAACGTGAGTTTTCGCTTTACAGATGGGATGAGTCGTCGGTGCGGGACACCCCTAAAAAGGAAAACGACCACGCGATGGATGACATACGTTACTTCGTTTCAACCGTGCTTTATTCGCGGTCGGGCAGTGTGGCAATAGCCGCAAAAAGATAAAAAAGGGAGTGAAACAACTGAAACTTTTTAAAAAAGGTAAAAAGGACGCTGCCGTACAGACGGCAGACAAATTTTCCTTTGCCGACAGATTAAGTGGTGCGGCCGGCATAGAAAACAGCATGTATGCCGCACTGAGGGAAAACGTACCGATAATCGATGCAGCTATCGAAAAGATAGTGCGCCTTTGCGGAAGGTTTGAGGTTAGCTGTGAGGACAAAACTGCCGAAAGGCTACTTCGCGGCTTTCTGCGCGAGGTTCCGTGCGGTGCGGTCGGCAGGGGAATAACGGCGTTCACAGGCAGTATGATAGACCGTCTGCTCACCTACGGTACTGCGGTGGATGAGATGGTGCTGGACGGCGACGGCAGGCTTTGCGCGCTCTATAGTGCCGACCTTAACAATCTGGAACTTTGTGAGGGGACGCCCGCCGAGCCTATCGTTTACAAAAGGGGAATATCCGGCAGAGAAAAAATACCGCATCCCGAAAGGGTGCTGGTAACTGCCCTTTCGCCCAAACCGGGCAGGGTGTATGGCGAGTCGCTCTTGCGCGGGCTTCCTTTTCTGAGTGACGTTCTGCTTAAGATTTTTAAAAGTATGGGCGTGAATTTTGAGCGAATGGGTAATATGCGTTTTGCCGTTACCTACCGCCCGTCAGGCGCGGGCGAATTAGGACAGTCCCGTGCCGAGGAAATAGCAACCGCTTGGAGCGAGGCTATGAGCGACACCTCTACAGTACGCGATTTTGTTGCGGTAGGGGACGTGGATATAAAGGTAATAGGTGCCGAAGCAGGCTTTCCGGACATCGAGATACCCGTCCGTACCATACTTGAGCAGATTGTAGCAAAGACGGGACTTCCGCCATTTTTGCTCGGTCTTTCGTGGTCGTCAACCGAAAGAATGTCGTCACAGCAGGCCGATATCCTTACAAGTGAGCTTGAGTATTACCGAGACCTTATAACCCCGTCTATACTTAAAATCTGCCGTACCTATCTTAAGGGCGAGGGAATCGCAAGCGACGTAACGGTAGAGTGGAATCACATAAGCCTTCAGGACGAAACCGAGCTTTCAAAGGCGCGGCTTTACCGTGCACAGGCAGACAAAATCTATAACGAAATACGAGGTAATGCTAATGCAGAATAAGGTTATGTTGCGCGAGGGAGAACTTGAGCTTATAAACAAGTATTCCCGCCGCGAACTGACAGAGGAAGAAATATACGCCTTTACGGTTACGCTATGCGACAACGATATAGACCGCGATTTTGAACGCTTTTCGGATGATGCGCTTGAAAAAATGGCACAGCTCTTTGTCGGCAAGACAGGAATTTGCGACCACGAAATGAAAAGCGGGAATCAAAAGGCGCGCATATTTGCGTGCTACACCGAAAAGACGGGTGAAAAGACCTCGGACGGCAGGGCTTATAAAAGGCTGTGTGCCAGAGCGTATATGCTTCGCGGGGGTGACACCGATACCCTTATAGACGAAATAGAGGCAGGAATCAAAAAAGAGGTAAGCGTTGGGTGCAGTATGGCAGAGCGCGTGTGTTCTGTATGCGGTCAAAACCGCAGGACGGGTTGTACCCACATAGCGGGAAAAACCTACACCGACAAGGGTACGGCGCTTGTGTGCCATACAGTACTCTCAAATCCAACCGACGCGTACGAATGGTCGTTTGTGGCGGTTCCTGCGCAGCGTCGTGCGGGAGTAATTAAATCATATAAGGAGAAAAAGAAATTGGATCCAAAGGAAATTATTAAAAATCTTGGCGACGGACAGTGCATAACGGCGGCAGAAGCCGACGGTTTGCGTTCGTATCTTGCCGAGCAAAACGGACTTTGTGAGTTAGGTCGTGCCTATCTTGCCGAAAAGCGTGCGGCAATAATCAAAAGCCCCGTGTTTTCGGGCAGCGGAATTTCCGAGCAGACAGTAAACTCTTTAATTGAAAAGATGAGTGTGGCCGAGCTTGATGAATTTTACCGAGCCGCCAAAAGGTTAGAAGCGGTGCCGACCCCTCAGCTAAAGTCCGAAAAAGAAAAGCCGGATGCTTTAAACGGCGGATTTATGATTAAGTAGAAAGGAAAAAACTATGTTTGATTTTACAGGCTATGGTGAAAATTTGCTCACCTTTAAAACAGAAAACGAAGAAATCTTAGGCTGCCCCGTTACCACAGTATCGGATGACACGGTAGCTTTAGCCGAAGCGGATACTGCTTTTTGCGGTGTTGCTGTTTCGGTACGCGGCGGTGCTGCCGCAGTGCAGATGGCGGGTTACGTCACAATGCCCTATTCGGGCGATATGCCCGGTTACGGCGTGCAGAAGTTGGCATCCAACGGTGCAGGCGGCGTTATGGTAAGCGAAAACGGTGTATCTGCAACCGTTGTAAGAATAGATGCAGAAAACAGCAAGATTGCGTTTATTTTTTAAGGAGGCAAAAAGATGAATTACGAGAATATAAAACTGGAAAAGGGAATGTACGCTGTCCCCGGTAAGAGCTTTACACAGGTACTGGAATCTCTTGACCCGACCGCACAGTACGAGGGTACCGAGGCGCAGGGACTTGATGCTTTTGGCAGACAGCTTAAAAGATTTGATATTAAGGTAAGCGGTGCCGGCAGCGACAGCGTAAGCAAGTTCTTCTCGACCACACAGTCGGCAGCACTCTTCCCTGAATATGTTTCCCGTGCAGTAAGACAGGGTATGGAGGAAGCAAACCTGCTTGAGAGCATTGTTGCCACCAAGACCAAGATAGACGGACTTGATTATCGCACAATTTGCTCTAATCCTACCGATGAAGAAAAGGAATTAAAGCAGGTGAGCGAGGGCGCTTACATTCCCCAGACCGTTATCCGCACTCAGGAAAACCTTGTAAAGCTTAACAAGCGCGGAAGAATGTTGGTTGCTTCTTACGAGGCTCTTAAGTTCCAGCGCCTTGACCTGTTCACCGTTACCTTAAAGCAGATAGGTGCTTATATTGCCCGTCAGCAGTTTAAGGATGCGGTAGAGGTGCTTATAAACGGCGACGGAAACGGCAACGCTGCCGAGGTAATAACTGCGGCAGAAAGCGGTGCTTTATCTTATGCAGACCTTATCAAGCTGCTTAACGGTATGGACCCCTACAATATGACAACCCTTATTGCTTCGCCCGATATGATGAGCAAGCTTCTGCTTCTTGAAGAGTTCAAGAACCCCGGTACCGGCATCAATTTCCAGGGCACCGGAAAGGTAGGCCACCCGCTTGGCGCAGAGTTTATTAAATCGGCCGCTGCACCCGAAAATGGAATTATCGCACTTGATAAAAACTGTGCACTTGAAATGGTAATAGCAGGGGACGTATCGGTAGATTACGACCGTCTTATCGACCGTCAGCTCGAGCGTGCGGCTGTTACCTCAACCGTAGGTTTTGCAAAAATCTTCCCCGATGCCTGCAAGGTGCTGTCAATCGCTTAGCGGGGCGGTGAAGCTATGTACACACTTTCAACCGACCGCATAGGTCAGGTATTCTCCTCCCTCTCGGGGGAGAACGCCGCAGATTATTATGACTTTTGTCAGGTAGCGGGACAAAATCTTTGCGCACGCCTTCGCAGGGGGATAAACTTCTCACTCCGCGAGACCGAGCTGATATATGCTGCTGCGTGTATGGCTTTTTACCGTTATTCGTTATTAGAAAAAACCGATGGGGCGACGTCCTACAAGGCGGGCGACATAAATGTAAGTGGTGACCTAAGAACCGGGCTTTTGGCGGCGAAGGAGCTGCTTATGGATGCTATAAAAAGTATTTCCGACTGCATAAAAGATGACGGATTTTGTTTTAAATCGGTGTAGGAGGGGTATATGAATATTGAAAAGAGCGTAAAAAAGCTATTTAAAACCTGCGGTCAGGATGTGACGGTGCAGATTAAATATAAGCAGTACAATGACAAGGCTTTTGTACAGCTTATGCGTTACAAAAATAAAATTTATATCGACCTTCCGCTTGGCGAAACGGGTATACGTGATAACGGAAGCTATCTGTATATAGGAAAACCTGAATACGATTTTTCCGATTCGTGGGGTACGGTGCGTATATACTGCGACGGCTATAAGTATATGGTTAAGCGAGCCCAGATGATATATTTGGGCAGCAAGCCCGTTTGCCTTTGGGCGGTGTTATATAGAACAGTGAGGGACGGAAAATATGAAACGGTTTGAGGATATTATTGAAAAGGTCATAAGTATAATAAAGGAAACCGAAGTTGTTCCGGTAGACGCTGTGTATGAATATCGCGGTTCGCTTATGAATATGCCATTGCACGACCCCACGGTGACGGTGGGAATACGTGACGTAACGCTCGAAACCGGAAGCCTGCGCGCGTACGGCGGTATCCTTAACGGCGTAGCAGAATATTCCATACCTGCAGAAATTGAGATATGCGCTAATATTCATATTCCCAAGGACGCAAGCGGTGTTATTTGTTACAACGTGCTGTCTGATATGGCCAACGGTTTGTTTTATAATGAAGATCTTAATGTTTATAAGATAAACAGCGGTAAAATGAGTTATAACAGCACCTTTTTGTGCTCGGTATTGCCGGTAAGCATTTTTATTCGCGATAGGCTTTGCGGCAACAGTGTAGGAGGTTAAAATGGCATCGTACAATCTTGAAAAGGCCGCCTTTGTAACGATAAACAACCAGAGGGTTGCAAATCTTTTACAGGTGGAATCGGAATTTAACCGAGAACTTGTAATCACAGACGGCGCTATAACCGTTCCAAATACGTTTATGTATATTACGCTGCGACGTCAGATTTTTTTAAACGACCAAAAACGTGACGGACTGAATCTGCGTTCCTTAACAGATTTTTCTTTGTCTGTATACTGGCCGGGTGTTGTGTCAACGTTTTCTAACTGTCAGTGGCTTGGCTTTAAGGAAACCATTGTAAATGACAATATTGTTATCGAGGAAATGCGCGTGGCATCGATTAATTACCGGATGGTATCCGAATAAAAAAAGATAGACAGAGGAAACTCTGTCTATCTTTTTTGGCTGCATATAAACGAGGCATAGCTTTGTATGGCGTATTCGGGAAGACCGATATCTGTGCTGATGCTTTGAGTATTACTGTATTCTTCTGCGAACGTGTCGCCAAGCAACAGAGAAGTGGCAAAAAGGTCGGCCTCGCGTTCAAATTTACCTAAAGGAAGATTGGTGTTTTCGGTTATAAATACCGCATTCATCCCCTTGTGAAGCACTGCGTGTCCCAGTTCGTGTGCGGCACACACGGTGCGCTGCCTTTCGGGCAAAGAATCGCTGACAACGACAGCCTGACGTCCGCCGTTTTCCATATAAAACCCATTTATGGAATCGGGAAGGTCGGCAATAACATAGGAAATTCCCAGAATCGCACACAACTCTTTAGGATTATTTGTTTCGTGCGTTTCCTTGAGTCGGTGTGCAAGTGAGAAAATGTTTCTTGTCATTTTGCGGTATATGCTCCTTTATAAGTCGTTATTTTTCAGAAGAGTCTCTGAACATAATGTTGGCGGCCAAAAGCATAGCGTCAAACAGCTTTTCGGTGTCGGCATCGTTAAGCGGTGTGCCGTTGAACATAAGACCTCCCGTTTCTTTGATTCTGGCGCGCATATCGCAAAGCGCCTTTTCAACCTCACGCGGTCCGTCATCCTCCTTGGAAAGGAGATAATCGGCCGAAACACCAAAAACCTCGCTTATTTTTTTAAGCAGACGGTTATCGGGCCTACGTCTGCCCTGTTCATACATTCCGACAGCGCTTGTAGAAATACCGAGCAGAGAAGAAAGCTGTGCTTGAGTGTATCCGTGTTTAATTCTTAAATTTTTAAGTCGCAACGCAAAATTTTCCATAATATTCACCCCAAGAGATTATAACACGGTTTGTGTAGAAAGTCAATCGGGTATTTTTGCGCAATTCTAAACGAAACTTATGTGCAACATTTGTAAATACACACAAAATGTGTATATTTTCCCAAAATTGCTTGAAAATAAACACGTAATGTGTTAAGGTGAAAATATAGACCAGCTGGATATATGTGGAATTTAAAATTAAATCACACGATATGTGATAGGAGGATAAAAATATGAGTTTGTACGAATTAGGTCAGGAATATCTGAATCAGTATCGCACGGTGCGTGAGCGTATTCGTTCAATACGCGGGGATATGGCAGGGCTGACCAAAAAGCAACAATATCTTTGCAATTTAAGAATTTTGTCCTTAAACGAGGTTGCTACGTCCTTAAAAATAACCGGCGAGCACCTTATGAGCTATTACGGTGGCTGCAATGAATAGGGCAACCTTCAGCCTGGAGGTGTTCGGAGAGAGGGCGGCATACGACTGCTACTGTGCCGGCGGTGACAATAAACAGTACATAAGACATCTTAAAGAGTTGCTGAGAAGAGCCATAAATGAAGAGCTTACACAGTGTCAGCGTCTTGCGGTAGAGGGTTTCTATTTCGAGGGTAAAAGCGTAACGCAGATAGCGTTGGAGCAGGGCGTCAATAAATCCACCGTTTCGCGCAATTTAAAGCGCGCAAAAGAAAAACTTGCCTTTTCAATGCGCTATGGACTTTCGCCTGTATATCTCGACCGCGAATAAACAATATCATATTTAATGTACCAAAAAACGGACAGAAAAAACCGCTGAAAAATTTCAGCGGTTTTAATTTATATATTGTTATTTTAGAGAAGATATATTCCCGAATCAAGCAGGACAAGCTCGCGTGAGTTTACCTTTATATATTGGTGAACCGGTTCGTCAAACTCGTGGTATACGCTCATAGCGTAGGTGTTAAGATTGATTTCAAAAATATTGCCGGAGGCGCTGTCGCAAACGCGCATAGTGCCGTCCTGGATGTATAATCCTTTCGGTCCTGCAATAGCGGCATTTTTACCGCCGCCCAGACGCAGTTCGTCACGCATTGTGCGTGTGTTATAGCGGACAAGAATTCCACTATCCTTGTACGAGCACCAAAGCGAACTACCGTCAACCGCAATTCCGGAAATGGGGTTGCCCTTGTGCGAAAGGTTTCCACTCCAAACCGTGCTTATATCTCGGTTTATTATCTTGGCGTCGCCCATATCGTCGGCAATAAAAACGTTACCGTTATCAAAACATGCAGTTTTGCAGGTTATGGGGTTGGTTACCTGAAAAAGATAGGATTTATACTTAGTGCCGAACTTGGCAATTGAAAAAAAGTCCGAGGTGACATTGGTCATTACGCCGGTTTCGAAAGAAACCATCTTAAAAGCCACGGCCATCTGATGTTCTTCCATCTCCTGGCAGTATGCAAAAATCATACCGTCGGACATAGGCAAAATGCTAAGAGCCGAGCTGTCAAATATTTTTTCCACCAATGTATCCCCCTTTCTTTTTCCCTTTTAATTATATTAACCTAAAACGAGTGTAAAATCAATAACCTAAATTATTAAAATATTATTTCTGCGTTTTCGCCCCACACGCTGAAACCGAATTTTTTATAAAACGGTATAAGCGCTTCTTCACAAACGACAAAGGAGGGTAGCCCCACCTTGTCAACCAGCGAGGCAACACAAATACCGGCAAAGCCGCTGCCTCTTCCGCTTTTTTCGGTAGCAACACCGCAAATAAGCGCGCCGGCATCTGTTATGTAGGGCATTACGCACACGGCAGATTTATAAACACAAGCCGCAGCTGTGCCGTGACGAATTCGGTGTGAAAGGTCGGCGATAAACGCTACACGGTCGGGAAGTGTAATACTCCCGTCCTCGCCCTCGCGCAGCATTTCGTATACAGTATCACAAGACGGCGAAAAATCTGCTGCTGCACGTACCCCTCGCGTAGCCTTCATTACCGTATACTTTTTATAATCGTATCCAAGCTTTTGTGCGGCTGACGCGCTGCAGGTAAGCGTTTTGGCGCCTACCGCACCTATAAAGCTTTTAATCTCGTCGGCATCAAACTCATCACCAAACAAGGTCATATTGCCGTCAATTCGGCAGATGATGGTGCCCTCTTGTCGCCAGGCGGTACAAAAGGGCTTTCCCGTGCCGTATGCCTTTATGCTTGCGGCAATTTTAATATAGTTGGGGTCGCAAATATTCTGCTCCTTAAAGCCGGATATAAGCCGTACCATCTTAAAGTTCTCCTTCGATTACGGATATCATTTTTTCTGCAAGCTGTAAAGCTCCGTTTATATCGTCTATATGAGCACAGCAGGATGCCGAATGAATATAGCGGCAGGGAACCGAGATTGTAATAGCGCGCACACCTTCGCGGGATTTGTGTATGCTTCCCGCATTGTTTGCACCGGCAACGGCGGTCTTTACCTGACATTTAACGCCACAGTTTTTTGCCGCCGCGAACAGTTCGCGGTCATAGAGTGTCGAGTTGTCCATAAACGATATAGCGGGACCCATTCCTACAGAGCAAACCTTTGCCGCGCCTTCTACACCTGCAATATCGCTTGCAGTAGTGGCCTCAAGACAAATAGCAAAATCAGGTGCAACACCAAATGCCGCAGTAGCAGCACCGCGCAGACCAACCTCTTCCTGCACCGAGAAAGAAGCATAGAAATCGTACTCGGGCTCGCCTTTTATAAGATTTATAATTATAGCGCATCCGGCGCGGTCGTCTATCGCTTTTGCAGTTATAAAACCGTCCGTTTCGTTAAACGGTGCGTCAAAAACTGCCGTATCGCCGGGGCACACATATTTTTCTGCCTCTTCCTTGCTGTCGCAGCCAATATCAATATATAGACTGGAAAGTTCGGGCAGTTTTTTGCCCTCGTCCTTTGAAAGCAGATGTATGGGCTTTTGGCCGATTACGCCGAGTGTTCCGTTTTGGAAAACTACGCGGCGTGATAGCAGACATTCTGTGTTTATGCCGCCGACAGTTGAAAAGTTTATAAGACCGTCGTTGGTGATATAGGTTGCAATCACACCTACCTCGTCGGTGTGGGCGTCAAGCAGAATTTTCTTTTTAGGAGTTTTTTTACCCTTTTTAAAGGCAATTATATTGCCCAAGGCGTCTATTTTCCACTCGCAATGGCCGTCAATTTCGCGTATTATCTCGTTTCTTACGGGGGCTTCGCTGCCCGATGCGCCGTTTAACGTGCAAAGTTTAGATAGCAAATTAATCACAAAGGGCACCTCCCGCCATAATGTATTTATAAAGTAATTCGGCTGTGTTTTCTATATCCTTGGTATCAATAACCTCACAGTCCGAATGCATATAGCGCAGAGGGACGGAAACAAGTCCGGTTACAAGTCCGTCACGGTTAATTGAAAGCGCGTCGGCGTTAGTGGAAGTTGTGCTGCCCATAACCTCGCGCTGGTAGGGTATGCCTTCTTTTTCTGCAACAAGACACAACTTGTCGTACGTGGCGCGCGATAAAACCGGTGAATATCCTATCATCGGTCCTTTTGCCAACTTTCCGCACTCGTGCGCGCCAATACCCGGAAAAGAAGCGAAGCTAACGTCAATACTTATTGCTTCGTCAGCGTCCAGCGAGAAAGCAGCAGTTTTTGCACCGCGACAGCCTAACTCTTCCTGGTTGCTGAACAGCAGGTTAACGTTGAATGGAAGAGTTTTGCCTTTCAGTTTTTCTGCCAACAGCAAAAGCACGGCGCAGCCTGCACGGTTGTCGAGCGATTTACCGCACACCCTATCACCGACAAGGCTTTTGGCTTCCTGTCTATAGGTTACGAAATCGCCCACCGATATAAGTTCTTTTGCGCGACTGCCAAGGCCCGTGTCGAGGGACAGTTTAGAAATATCGTCAAAGGTTCTTTCGTCCTTTGCGATGTGGGGCGGTACGCTTGAGAATACAGCAAACACATCCTCTTTGCCGTGTACGGTTACAGCGTGCGACGGAAGGGTACGCAAATCAAAGCCGCCCGCACAGGTAACCTTTAAAAATCCACCATCATCAACCTCGGTAACGATAAAGCCAATTTCGTCTATATGCGCATCAATTAGGAGTGTGTGGTTACGCTCCCCCTTAATAAATACCGATAAATTGTTGCCGGTAAGATATTTCTTTTCGCCTGTATCAATCAGGCTGTCTACCAGTTCTAAAGACTCGGTTATGTTACCTAGGCATACGCTTTCGGATAATTTTATAATCAGTTCTTTTGTGTTAATCAAAGCTTGTTCACCAACTCTTTAAAATAGTTGCCTCTTGCAGCAAAGTTCGGGAAAGCATCGAAGCTGGCACAGGCGGGGCTGAGTGTAACAACGTCACCGCTTACCGCGCGCTCGTGTGCAAGCTTGACGGCGGCAGCAATGTCTTCTGCCTTTATAATTTCGGGAGTGCCGTTATACGACGCATCGTTTTTAACCGCACTTTCAATAGCATCGGCGGTGGGACCTGTGAGCAGTAAAAGCTTTACCTTTTCGGTAATATACGGTGCCATCGGTTCAAACGGAATATGCTTGTCATATCCTCCCGCGATAAGAACGACGTTGCCGTCAAAAACCTTAAGTCCTGCAATGGTGCGGGTGGGACTGGACGCAATAGAATCGTTATAGTATTTTACGCCGTTTATCTCGCGCACGAATTCAATACGGTGTTCAACGCCGTTAAAGGTTTTGGCAACTGTGCGTACACTGTCTGCGCCTACATAACCCCAAACCGCCGAAATAGCGGCAAGGTAGTTTTCTACGTTGTGGTCGCCTAGTATGGCAATATCCTTGCGGTCAAGCAGGGGAACGTCAATTCCTCTGTAGGCCATATGAAGAATACCCTCGCTGTCAAGCCACGCACCGTTTTTCACCCTGCGCTCACGGCTGAATCCTAGCGACTGACCGCGCACGTCACTCTTAAAGCCGGCGGTTATTTCGTTATCGTAGTTCAGCACCGTGCGGGAGAAGGCGTTCTGGTGCAGAATAATGTTGTGTTTAGCAGCAACGTATTCGTCCATATCCTTGTGAACGTCAAGATGGTTGGGTGCTACGTTTGTAACAACGGCTACGTCGGGACTCTTTCTCATAGAAATAAGCTGGAACGATGAAAGCTCAACCACTACAAAATCTTCGGGCTTTATTTTATCAATTATAGGTAGCAGGGGAGTGCCTATATTTCCGCCCACGTGTACCGTTTTGCCCTCGCATTCCAGCATCTTGGCAATAAGGGTGGTCGTGGTGGTCTTTCCGTCCGAACCGGTAACAGCAAAAATGGTGGCAGGGCATAAATCAAAGAAAACCTCCATCTCACTGGTTACGGCAATGCCTTTTTTGCGGGCAGCCGAAAGCTCGGGCAGGTTAAAGCTCATACCCGGAGTACGGAAGATAATATCAACCTCAAGATTATCAAGATATCCGGCGCCAAGTTTAAGCTCAGCACCTGCCGCCTCGATGCGGTCGGCAAGCTCGCCTATCTGTTCGCGGCTACGCTTGTCGCAGGCGTAAACGCGTGCACCCTTGTTTAAAAAATCAAGAATAAGCGGGGTGTTGCTGACACCAATACCGCACATAGCAATTTTCTTTCCGCTAAGGTTGTCCCAGAACTGTTTAAAATCCAAAGCACTATCCCTCCGTAAAAAATGTAAATAAATGTATATATATTATTATACTTACATAATATGAAAATATCAACAGAAAAAATAGCGCCGCCAAAGTCCGTTAATCGGGACATAGAATAAAATAAAATAAAAAATGTAAAAAAGGTCTTGACAAACCGATAAGCCTTGATTATAATAAAATACAGAAAAAGAACAAATGTTCTTTTGGGAGGAAATCAAATTATGAGCACACAATTTATCATTCAAACCTTATTTGAAATCGTTTTACTCGCTGCAGTAATTTTATCTTTTTTAAAGGAAGAAAAGCTTATCGCTTTTGAAGAAAAACTGGCTAAAAAATTCCGTAGTCGCAAATCGGGCGGCCGTGTTGTTATTATTTCCGCAAAGGAACGCGGAGCTCATTGCGCATAAAACTTACATTTTCATTTGACCTTCTAATGTATAAAAAGCAGGGGAACGCCGACTGTCGGTTTTCTCCTGCTTTTTATGTAATAATGTGTTGATTTTTATACGTTAAAATGTTAATATTAACCTATAGATTCTTTGCCTTCGGAGGTAGCATTTATGGATATAAAGAAACTGCTTGCAAATGAGCGTGCACACCGTTCTCTCCCGTTTTGGAGCTGGAACGATAAACTCGAAGAAAGTGAAATTCGCCGTCAGGTCAACATAATGGAGCAAAGCCATAACGGCGGCTATTTTATGCACGCCCGCGGCGGACTTCAAACAGAGTATTTAAGTGACGAGTGGTTTTCTATGGTCGCCGCTTCAATTGACGAAGCAAGGAAGACCGGAATGGATGCCTGGGC
>JAZUOJ010000122.1:0-12458 GCA_045604625.1 Acutalibacteraceae bacterium
TGGTCAAACGGATTTACACCCAACATGTATCCCGAAATGGCACAGGCCTTTTCAAAGAAATAGATAAGTCTGCCAAGGTCTTCCTCATTTGCGGCATCCATCTCTATTACAAAGTTGGGAACTCCACCGTCGGTGTGTGCAAGCACGGTGCCCTCAAACGCCTTGCGGTTAACAAAGGACATCGGTTTGCCGGATAGGAAGTTAAGTCCGTCACCGTTTTCCTTATCTTCCTTTATTATAACGTCATCGCCGCAGTCGCCAATGGTTACAACCGTTTCAAACAGCATACGCTTACCGTCCTGGATATACTGTCCCATAGAGTGCAGGTCGGTAGAAAAGACTACTGATGCCGGGAAAAGACCTTTATTATCCTTACCCTCACTCTCGCCGTAGAGCTGCTTAAACCACTCGGCCATCATTGTAAATCTGGGCTCGTAGCTTACAAGCAATTCAACCTCTTTACCTCTGCGGTAAAGAACGTTGCGAAGTGCAGCGTAACGGTAACAGTCGTTCTTTTCAAGGTCTTTGCACATATATTCCTCACGTGCGGCAGCAGCGCCGGACATAAGCTTATCAATATCGGCACCGCAAACGGCTATCGGCAAAAGGCCTACAGCGGTGAGTACCGAGAAGCGTCCACCGACATCGTCGGGAATTACAAAACATTCGTAACCGTTCTGGTCGGCCAGCTGCTTTAACGTTCCGCGAGCTTTATCGGTAGTGCAGTAGATGCGTTTTGCGGCCTCTTCCTTGCCGTAACGTTCTTCAAGCATTTCACGCAGTACGCGGAATGCAACGGCGGGCTCGGTAGTTGTGCCGGACTTTGAAATAATGTTTACCGATACACGTTTACCCTCGCACAGGGAGATAATATCGCACAGTGCGCTTCCGCTTATGGTGTTACCGGCAAAGTAAATTTCCGGTGTGTTTTTCTTAAGCGAGTTATAGTAAGGCGACTTTAAAAACTCAATAGCGGCGCGGGCACCAAGATAGGAACCGCCGATACCGATTACTATGAGTACGTCGGTATCCGCACATATTTTTTTAGCAGCAGCCTTTATTCGGGCAAACTCTTCTTTATCATAATTTACCGGCAGGTCAACCCAGCCGAGAAAATCATTGCCTAGTCCTGTTCCACTGTGCAGCATATCGTGTGCGGCGGCAACCTGAGGAGCAATTCCTGTAAGGTCGTTAGGACGTAAAAAATCTTTTGCATACCTTTCGGTGAAGCGAATTGCCATTTAAACACCCTTTCTAAAAACGAGAAACCTTTTCTCTTTTAGTTATTTTACTATATTTTATTCTGTTTTTCAACTGAAATAATTAGAAAATTATACTTAATTTACAATTTTTTTAAATTATACACTGATAATGCCCCTCAAAAGCCAACCATAAACCATAAAAAGCGTACGTTTGCGCACCGATTGCGCCGCTTTAATCTCTATTACCCCGATTTCCTCGCCATCTGCCGAAACGGCAACCGTTCCAAGCACGTCACCCTTTTTTATAGGCGCCTTTACCGAATCGGGCAGAATCACTTCGCGGGATATTTCGGTGTTGCCTTTACGTGTCAGAACGCTCAGGGTATCCTCGGCAGCATACTCAACCGTTGGCTTTTCTCCACCCTTTACGGAAATGCAACCGGCAGGCAACTCGGCAGATACTGCGCTGAAGGCATAGTTTGCAAATCCGAAATCGAGTAGCTTTCTTGCGCCCTGAAAGCGGGCATTACTGTCATCTCCGTGCATTACCACCGCCACGAGTGTCATTCCGTCACGCCTTGCCGCCGCAGACAGGCAGTGCCCCGCCCCGCCGGTTGTTCCGGTTTTAAGTCCTATACAGCCGTCGTAAAACCGCACAAGCTTATTTGTATTGACAAGCTCGCTTTCGCCGCCGCGAAGTGTATCCATCCACACGGTAGAATAATTTGTTATAAGGTCATATTTTATGAGCGCACTAGACATAAGCGCAACATCATAAGCCGTAGTTAGGTGGCCGTCTGCATCTAGCCCTGTACAATTTACAAAATGTGTTCCGGTCATAGAAAGCTCGGATGCGCGTTTATTCATTAGTTCAACAAAGGACTCTTCACTGCCCGCTATCGCTTCGGCAACCGCGACGGTAGCGTCGTTGGCTGACGCTATTACTATAGCTTTCAGCATTTCGTCGAGTGTCATCGTTTCTCCCGGCTCAAGCCAAATTTGCGAACCGCCCATACTGCAGGCGTGTTCGCTTGCGGTAATTTGGGTTTCAAGCGTCAGTCTGCCGTCCTCTATCGCCTCCATTATAAGCAAAAGCGACATAATTTTTGTAATGGAAGCCGGCGGCAGCTGCTCGGACGGGTTGTTTTCATAAAGCACGGTCAGCGTATATGGCTCGATAAGCACGCAGGACGTTGCGGCAATATCGAGTTGGCTGTCAATAAGCGTTATGGTCTCCTCTGTTTCGGGCAAATTACCGTAAACATTGCTGTCCGGATTTTCGGTTGATACAGCCGCAGACGCGGTATATGAAAACGTTAATACAAGACAAAGCGTGAGAATTAGGCAAAATATTTTTTTCATTACTACACCCCCTAAAATAATTATGCCCGGGGTGTTTTTTTAATTACAAAACAAAAAGCCCGCTGCCTTACGGCAACGGGCCTTTAAAATGCTTTAATTATTCAGCTGCTTCGTCCTTTTCCTTTGCAAGCATAACGTTTGCAAGGATACCAAGGATAAGAGCACAGGCGATGGCGGTAAGAGAAACCTTACCGAACGAAACGGAAAGTCCGCCGATACCGGCAATGAGAATAACCGAAACAACGAAGAGGTTACGATTCTTCTCAAGGTCAACCTTCTGAATCATCTTAAGACCGGATACGGCAATAAAGCCGTAAAGAGCCATACATACACCGCCCATTATGCATGAGGGGATGGAGTTAACGAAAACAACGAAAGGTGTTAAGAAGGAAATGAGTATTGCGCCAACAGCAGCTGCGGTAATTGTTACAACCGAGCAGTTGCGGGTAATAGCAACACAGCCTACCGACTCACCGTATGTGGTGTTGGGGCAGCCGCCGAACACGGCACCGGCCATAGAACCTACACCGTCACCGAGAAGAGTACGATGGAGACCGGGCTCTTTGAGAAGATCCTGCTCGATTATTGTGCTTAAGTTCTTGTGGTCAGCAATATGCTCAGCAAAAACAACGAAAGCAACAGGGATATAAGCAACGGCAACGGTTGCGAGATAGCTCATATCAAAGTCGGCTATTCCCTTTGTTGCGGTTAAGAACGTAAACTCAGGTAATGCAACAACGCTGTTGATGGAAGCGAATATCGAGAAGTCGATTACGCGGAGAGCATCGTTACCGGTGGCAATACCGATTACAGTAAAGATAGCGGCAACAACGTAACCTGCCAGAATGCCGAGAACAAACGGAATAAGCTTCATCATCTTTTTACCGTATGTAGAGCAAAGCATTGTAACGGCCAAGGTTACAAGACCGCAAAGAATTGCAATATAGGGAGATGTGAGAACAACGTTCTTTTCGTCAACAACCTTTGTAGACTGAAGGTCGCCTACTGCGTTTCCTGCGAGCGAAAGACCGATAATCGCAACTGTGGGTCCGATTACTACCGGGGGCATCAGCTTTTCAAGCCAGCCTACGCCTACGAACTTTACAACAAGTGCGATAACTACGTAAACAAGACCTGCAAATACCGCACCGATGATAAGTCCTAAATAGCCGAGTGCTACTGTAGCAGCGCCTGCAAAAGCGGCGCCCATAGAACCAAGGAAGGCGAATGACGAGCCAAGGAATACGGGGCTCTTAAACTTTGTGAACAACTGATATACCAGTGTTCCGATACCCGCGCCAAAAAGTGCGGCTGCAGGCTGCATTCCGTTACCGATAATTACCGGAACGACAAGTGTTGCAGCCATAATAGCAAGAAGCTGCTGGAGTGCGAAAACGATAAGCTGCGGAAATTTCGGCTTATCGTTTATGCCGTAAATCATTTTCATTTTTCTTCATCCTCCGTTTTAATAAATATAAAATATCCGCCATAGCGGTTATTTCCCCTCAAAAAAACGCAAAAAAATAACCTGTGCCGGTACGACAAGGTTACTGAGTTTGCTATGCTTTCTTGTCGGTATTTTGTTACCGGGCGTAAAAGGTTTTTGCCTAAATCATTATAATATCTCGGTGCGGTTTTGTAAAGAACTTTTTTATAATAAGGTTTATATTATGGGTTTGACACGCATAATATTTAGGGTAGTTTGCGCATTATGTTTAGAGTTTTGCACATTTTTTGGGCAAAATCATCATTTTAACCAAGTGGTTTTACAATTTTTGGCAAAAAATTCCGTTTTTCAAGTGGTTACAAAATTGTAACCGTTTCGCAGACTAAAGCATTTTTGTGAGAAGTAACCAAAATCCGTACGGTTTTTTAGTTTGACAAAAACCAAGAATGCCGATATAATCGCATTTACATTGTTTTTACCGGCATTTCTGCGCTTGGCAGAGGCACGCTTTCGTGCCGCCAAATACAAAAAAAGGGGAAATTCAATGATAAGCAAAATAAAAGCCGCTTTAAGGAAAGCTCCGAGTATTCTCGGCAGCAGACTCAACTGCTTTTATGCTTTAAGCCTTGTTTCTGCAATACTGTTTTCGGCACTTGCGCTTTCGGTAAACACCGTTAACGTATCCGCCGACGGAGAGCAGGTTGTTACACTTAAGACCATGTTATCCGACACAGACAGTATATTAAAGCTGGCAAACATTTCGTACGACGACGACGATTTGGTAACAACAAATCAGGTATCGCACGGCAAGATGGACATTAAGGTTAAGTTTTCCTTCCCTGTTCATATTACCGTTGGTGACACCACCTCGACCGTTACTACGACCGGTGCTACTGTTGGTAAACTTTTAGAGCTTGCAAACATTGTGGTAACCGAAAACGACATTGTAAATTATGACCTTGACACCGAAATCAGCGCTACTACCTATATAGATGTAATCGATATTGACTACATCACCGAAACCTACACACAGCGCATTTATTACCACGCAAAGACCATTTATTCTAAAGACTATCCCGTAGGAACACGAATTGAAAATGGCGGTAGCGAGGGAAAGAAGCAGATAACCTGCAAAAAGACCATAGTAAACGGTGTTGTAACAAACGAAGAAATTTTAAACGAGGTTGTGCTGACCGAGGCTGTTGACAAACAGATAATAATAGGCACTAAGAAGACCTCCTCCCCCGTTAAGCAGCCTGTTTCCACCATTACTAATGAGGAACAGACAACGCAGGCAAACGCCGCGGTTACAACCAGCTCAAAGGTTAACTGTATTTCTACGCTTAAACCGCCTGCCGATATTCAGCTTGACGCAAACGGAAACCCCGTTAACTACAAAAAGCATTTGACCGTTCAGGCAACTGCATATCTTGCCTCGGGCAACTGCGCTACGGGCGTTAAATGCCAGCCCGGATATATTGCAGTTAACCCCAACTATATCCCCTACGGTACTAAGATGTATATTAAATCGAGCGACGGACGTTACATTTACGGTTATGCCGTTGCTGCTGATACCGGCGGATTTGTAAGAAAGTACCCTACAAACGTTGACCTTGCTTTCGCAAGCAGTTCTCAGTGCAAATCCTTCGGCAGAAGAAACATGGAAATCTATATCCTTGAGTAATTAAAGCCTTCCCTACACGGGAAGGCTTTTTTACATATATATTATATAAGGTTAATTAGCGAAGTTTTCTGCAATACTGGGTACAGAGCTTATCGGTGCAGGCGGAACACTGAAGTGCGCCGTTGCTTTCCTCCCAAAAGCGCTCGGGATATATCATTATGCAAAGTTCCCACACGGCCAACACCGCCGCGCTTAAAAGTACAAGTGAAAGCGAGAAAAATCCCCCTATAAACATCATAGGTGAAAACATCATAAAATGGTCCCAGTTGAAAATTCTGCAGGTGGTACAGCACCTCGTTTTCATCATAAGTCTGAAGGGACACCAAACAAGCACGCAAATAAGGTCGCACACGTAAAATGCCACACTTATTAAAAACAGTACGGTGGCATTTATGATGTTTGAATAGTAAAGTGCTCCCAGCACCGCAAGCAGCAAAATCCAAAGCAGCATCACTTTATATGCCGCCTTTGTCGTATTTACCACGTATTCGCGAAGCGCCTTATAATTTATTTTTTCGCGAATAGGCTTAAAGCGATTACGAAACAACTTTTGTGAACCCAGCGGCACCATTTTGCCTACCGGAAACAGCTGAAAAAACATATCTATTACCCATATTATCCAAAGCAGATGAAAGAGCGACAATTTTTTAAAAAAGTTAAGGCCGTACAAAATATTAAGCTCGTCTGGACGCAAAAAGCACACAAGCAAGCACACCGCAAAAATTATGCACCTGCCTATGAGTCTGCAAATATACCTTTTTCTAATGTTCGATACCGCCGCCCTTTTTGGGGTACATGCGGGTTTATTTTTTGTCCTTTTATTCATTACTGCTCCTTTTAGAAAGGGGGATGCTAAATGCATCCCCCTCTAATTATTGTCATTTTTCTATATTTTTATAAGCTTCGCAAACCTCGGCTGTAGGACCTACCATTCTAATATCACCCTTTTCGATCCACATTACGCGGTCGCAAAGGCGTTCAATTTGCTCAATGGTGTGCGATACTATAACAACCGTGGTGCCGCCTTGCATAAGCTCGGATATTCTTTGTTCGCATTTTTGCTGGAATAAAAAGTCGCCTACCGATAGTATTTCATCCACTATGAGGATATCGGGTTTTATAACGGTGGCTATTGCAAACGCGATTCGCGCTATCATTCCCGAAGAATAGTTTTTTATCGGCATATCCAAAAACTCGCCGATTTCCGCAAACTCTACTATTCTGTCGAAGTGTTCTTCTATAAACTTTTTCTGATAGCCTAAAACCGCACCGTTCAGATATATATTCTCTCTGGCTGTGAGTTCGCCGTCAAAGCCGGCGCCAAGCTCGATAAGCGGAGCTATTGTGCCGTCTACGGTGATTTTTCCGTAGGTAGGCTTTAAAATTCCCGATATCATTTTAAGCAGGGTGCTCTTGCCCGAGCCGTTTGTACCTACAATACCGAAAACTTCGCCTTTTTCTATCTTTACGTTAGCGTCGCGCACCGCAACAAAATCTTTAAAAAACAGTTCCCGTTTTAAAAGCTTTATAAAGTATTCCTTAAAGCTTTCCAGCTTCTCGGACGCCATATTGAAATGCATAGACGCATTCTCTATTACTACGGCATAATTATCTTTCATAGCTGACCTCGTTAAATATAAAGTATAAATTTATCCTGTTTCTTTACAAACACCAGCGAGCCTAAAAGCATTGCCAATACGGAAAATCCGATACAGGCAGCAAACTGAGAAACAGAGGGCATTCTGGCAAATAAAACACAGTCACGGAAAAACGTAACGTAGTGGTACATAGGGTTAAAATTCATAACGGTGCGAAGCGTCTGCGGCAATTGATCAACCGTATAGAACACGGGGGTGAAATACATCCACGCCGTGAGCAAAATAGAATAAATGTGTAACGTGTCGCGGAAGAATACGGCAACCGCCGAAAGCAGAAGTCCCAGTCCCAGACAGAAGCAATAAAAAAGCACTATAAGCAGCACGCTTAAAAGAATGTACGGTGATATTACCACACGGAAATAAATCATAACCAGGACTACCGCGATAAGAGAGACCGAAAAGTTTACAAACGAAAAGGTCACCTTGTGAAGCGGGAATATATATTTAGGTATATACACCTTTTTTATAAGCGAAGCAGACTGCATTACCGACTGCATAGCCGAAGTAGTGCTTTCAGACAGGAAAGAAAAAAGCGTTTGTCCCAAAATTAGATATACAGGATAAGGGTAGTCACCTATATCCGCACGAAAAACGTGAGAAAACACCAGCGACACTATTATCATCATAAACAGCGGATTTAGCACACTCCACGCTATGCCCAGCACCGAACGACGATATTTAACCTTAAAATCTTTTGTTATAAGATAGCTAAGCAGGAAGCTGTGTTTTTTAAAATCTCCGATTAGTTTTTTCAAGATTACACCTCTAAAGTTGTACTAAAAAAAGTATAACACACAAATTTTTCCAAATCAACTATTTGAAAGATTCGATCATTGCCTGCGCATAGATTCTTCCGCCCATATCCATACAGTGGTTAATATTGTTTTCAAGGCGGTCAAGGGCGCATTTGCTTTTTGACATATCGGCAAACAGGCTTGTAAGCGGAATATAACCGATATTCTTATCTTTTTCCGACATTTTTCGCATCTTGTCTTCGTAATCTAAAAAGCGCGAAAGCGGATAACATTCGGCATCCTCGTTGCAGGTGTGGCAGGAGAACGGAACGAAGCAGGCGTCCTTATTGCCGTTTTTGTCATTCCTTATTATGTCAATAATTTCGCCTATATATTTACCGAAATCCGAAGGTGTTACGCCCCCGCAGGAATCGTTTATGCCAAAGCCTATAAGCACAATATCGGGGCGGTGCTTTGTAAGGGCAAGGCGTGCCGAAGCATTTTGCGCGCCCCACTGTGCACCCTTTCCGCCGAGCGAAATATTGTCGAGATTTATTCGGCATTTGGGGTACATTTTTCCAAGCACCGACACAAACATATCGTACCAGGCGGGCGAATACGGCGGAACGTTTATGCAGGTTTCATAACAGCTGCCCGTATTTGTGGCGTCGAAAATGCGGTCGCGGGAATATGAACCGCTTGAGCCCCAGCCCGACGACATACTGTCACCGTAGAGTAATATATTAAGCTCTTCCCCGCTATCAAGTTTTGAGAAGATTTGCGGTAGCTTTTGGCGCAAAGAACCTATACCCTTGCCCGAATAGCCATCTTCCCAAACCCCGGTATGTTTATAGCTTACAGCAAGCGAGCGCCTGCGCATTTCTATACAGCAGGTCTCGGTTAAAAATAAATCGCTGTCGCGCACAGGAAAAACGTGATTAGATGGAGTTTTTGTAAACGGCTCAATTTCCCATACGGGAATTGACGTGTTTTCACAAAGTGTGAGAAGTCCGTTTTCTATAAAAAAGTCTTTACCCTCTTTATATTCGGTTTTTAAATCGTAACTGCGTACTGACACCATTTCGCTTATGGGGTACAAAAGGCGTGCCGAGTTTCGGTTTTTATAGAAAAGGACGTCCTCGTGATATACCGTATCCCCCTGCCATACCGGCAGAGTATAGGTTTTTTCATCATAGCGGTCAAGTACCATAACTAGTCCTCCAGATTTTGGTCAAAATACTGCTTTAGTATTGCGGCTGTGCTATTGCCCTCTGCCCTTTCACTGCGGTCGCAGGGCATAATTACGTCTACACCGTGTGTAGCAGCGACAACCGAATTTTCATTTATATAATTTTTAAGCATTTCCTTTAAAATTGCAGGGTTATATGAGTAGTCGCCGTGCAGAATTATTGCATCTAAATCGAAAAGATTTACGGCGGTAACAAGTCCGCTTCCTAAATATTCGCTGATATACCGGAGCACATTTACCGCATCCTCATCACCCTTTGCGGCACTGTCTGCAATTTCCCTATAGTCCGAAAAACCAAATCGCTCCTTAAGGGCTGAAAGTGAAACGTAGCGTTCAAGACAGCCGCTGTTTCCGCAGGGGCATTTTAGCCCGCCTGCAACGACGCTGATATGGCCAAGCTCGCCCGAGAAGCCGAGTGCGCCGCGATATATTTCACCATCGGTTACAACTGCCGAGCCAATACCGTGCCAAACGATAACCGACATAAAGTTCTTAAGATTATGTCCGCGCAGCACATTTTCGCGCATAGCAAGCAAAACGGCGTTGTTTTCAAGCACAACGTTCATCCCCGTGCGGCGTTTTATCTCGTCAGCAGCACGCACGTTGTGAAGCAAATCAAGATGCGGCGGCGACAAAATTATTCCGTCGCTGCTGTCAATAGGTCCGGGGCAGCTGATTCCTATGCCTATGCATTCTTTTCTGTTTAATTTGTGGGTTTTTATCAGTTCTTCAACCGTGTTTGCGGTATAATCGAGTATTTCCTTTGCCGAGCCGAAATTTTCTATCGGGCAAACGGTACTGCACAGCACCTCACCCTTAAGGTCGGTTAAGCACACCTTTATATCACGGCGGTGCAGGATAATGCCTGCCGCAAAGCGGTAATCTGCCACGATATCGAGCAAAATCGGCTTTCTTCCTACCGAAGAATCGTCGGTGCCTATTTCCTTTAACAGACCCTCACAAATGAGCGCATTGGTTATCATCGTGACCGACGATTTTGAGAGTCCCGTTGTTTTGGAAATTTCGGCGCGGGATACCGGAGCCCGCCTTATTAAGTTTAAAATAAGCGCGCGATTTTCATTTTTTATGGTCTTTGTATTATTAGCAAAAGATTTCATCTCGGCACCCCACTTTTTTAATAGTGTATTATAAAAACCACGTTTTGTAAAGTATTTATTGACACGGAATATATATATGTATTATAATTATTATAGCAATTAGTTTAAGGCTTGAACTATTGGAGGAAATATGACAATAAAATATTTTCAAAAAGGGTTTAATTATTCGCAGGACGGCCCCGGAAACCGACTGGTTTACCATCTGCACGGCTGCAATATGAAATGTCCCTGGTGTTCCAACCCCGAGGGAATGAACCCGCAAAAAACATATTCCGCCTTTCCCGTAACCGAGGTTGACGTCAGGCAAATATATGACGAAATAATTTCCTGCAAACCGATGTTTTTTGACGGCGGAGGGGTAACCTTCACCGGCGGCGAGGTAACGTTGCAGACAGACGCCGTGCAAGAGCTTTTTAAAATGCTAAAAACCGCCGGCATCAATACCGCGATTGAAACCAACGCTTTAAGTCCCCTTCTTCCCCGACTTTTTCCGTTCTTGGACCACCTTATAATGGACGTAAAGAGTGCAGACGATCAAAGGCTTTTATCGGTCGCAGGCGGCAAAGTAGCGCCTATAATAAGTAACCTAAAATCCGCAACCGATGCAGGTCTTGACATACTTGTTCACGTACCGCTTATAGGTGGGTTTAATGACGCCGCAGAGGACACAGAGCTTTTACTAAACGCCCTACTCCCCTTTAAAGACTCTATAAGAATTGAGTTTTTATCGTACCACGAGTACGGCAAGGAAAAATGGGAAAAATGCGGACTCACCTACACCGTAAAAAACGCACACATAAGTGCGGAAAAATATAAAGAAACAGTAAACAAATTTAAAGCTGCGGGCTTTACCGTAGTAAGAACATAGGAGGATTTTTTATGTCAATAGGTCACGAAACTATTACCGCAATGGCAAAAGAACTTTTCCGCGAAGAGCGCAGTCTTATGCGTCTTGACGGCTGGTTCCTTGCAAAAGAAATCGGAATGAAGCACGAAGCCGAGACACAGGGTTTATCGAAAATGCGCAGTTCTGCACACCTGCTTAAAAAGGTTGCAGAGGAGCTTCCCATTTCGATAAGCGATAACGCTGTTTTTGCCGGCACACAGCGCGATGCTTTCGCACGCAGCTATGCACTTATCAATCCTTCGTTCCGCGTTGAAACATTTTCGGGTTACTGCGACCCCACGGCAGTTTTCGGCGATATTGAACCCAACGAAGAAATAACCGCCGAGCGCCTTGACGTCGTAAAGGCACACGACAAAAAGACCGATTACATAAAAGAGCTTACTGCTGTTTACGATTCGGCTGAAAACTACACAAAAGAGGTTGCCTTCTTTATTGAGCAGGTAACCGGACATATTATTCCCGATATGCGCCACGTGCTTAAGGTGGGCATAAACGAGATGAAGCGCGAGATTGAAGCAAATATGGCAGCAACAGATGACGAGAAGCGCATAGACGGCTTTAAGGCTATGCTCGACTCGCTTGACGCTGCTCTGATTTTTGCCGCAAGATACAAGGAAATTGCAAAAGAAAAGGCTGTAGGCGATAAAAAAGATCAGTTTATGCGTATATACAATGCGCTTGACCGCGTTCCCGCAAACGGTGCTACCAACCTCTTTGAGGCTATCCAAAGCTTTATGATTATGTGGCAGGTAATGTGCATTGAGCAGGCTCCCAACCCGTTTGCTTTCTCGGTTGGTAACGCTGACCGCATATTTGAGCCCTACCGCGCTATGGAAAATCTTTCACGCGAGGATACCGCCGCTTTATTTAAGCATCTTCTCGTATTCTATAACGTTGCAGACCGCAGCTGGGCTATAAGCCAGAACCTTATTGTCGGAGGCAGAGACGTTGAGGGCAACGACCTTACCAACCTTTGCTCCTATGCGCTGCTTGATGCTTATTATGATATGAATCTTCCCCAGCCCATTCTGTCGGTTAAGTTACATAAAAACACCCCCGACAAGCTTTATGAGGAAATGGGACGTTTCTTCTTCACC
>JAZUOJ010000123.1:0-11456 GCA_045604625.1 Acutalibacteraceae bacterium
AGCCATGTCGTTCTGTGAGCCAAGGAGTTGATAATATGCCTTGTCTTCCTAAGACCGCTTGGCCTCCGACTTATTGACGAAAATCTTGCGGAAATAAGAGAAAAGATAAACGTATCTGCACAAAAATCGGGCAGAACGGCAGATGATATTATATTGCTTGCCGCAACTAAAACCGTAAGTGCCGAGCGAATAAACTATGCAATAAAAAGCGGCGTTTCCTACATCGGCGAAAACCGTGTGCAGGAATTGCTTTCAAAGGACGACGACGTTGACAAAAAAGCGCACCGTCACTTTATAGGCCATCTGCAGACCAACAAGGTAAAAGACATTGTTGACCGTGTGGAAATGATAGAATCGGTTGATTCTATGCGTTTGGCGCAGAAAATAAGCGACGAATGCGTAAAGCGCGGCAAGGTAATGGATATACTGCTTGAAATCAATATAGGTGACGAGCAAAGTAAATCGGGTTTTACACCCGACGGGGTTTATTTAGCGCTTGATGAAATACAAAAACTTGCGGGTGTTCGCGTGTGTGGAATAATGTCAATACCGCCTATTTGTGTTGACCGCGAAAAACAACGTATATATTTTAATAAACTTTATAATATTTTTGTTGACATATGCGGCAAAAAATTAGATAATAGAAATAGATTGTATCTATCTATGGGTATGTCGTCCGATTATGATTTGGCTATTGAGTGCGGCGCAAACATTGTCCGCATCGGTACGGGACTTTTCGGCGAAAGAAACTATAATATTTAAGGAGTAACGAAAAATGGGATTTCTTGACGATGTAAAAAAGGTTTTCTCTCCCACCGAGGATGAATATGAATACGAGGACGATCTTTTAGAAGAGGAGTATGAAGAAAAGGAAGAGCTGCGCGAAAAACCGCAAAGGGAAGTATCGGCACCTCGCCTTTTCCAGACCGACCGTAAAAAGGTTGTAAGCTATGCACCCCAAAGCCAGATGCAGGTTGTTCTTTGTAAGCCCGAACGCTACGAGGACGTTCCTTCTGTGGCTGACCATTTAAATGAAAAGAAAACTGTTATTTTAAATCTTGAGTCGGCAAACCGCGAAAGCTCGCGCAGAATTATCGACTTTTTAAGCGGTGTTGCCTATGCTATTCACGGCAACATCAAAAAGGTTGCCAACAGTACCTATATCGTCACACCTAACGATGTTGACCTTATGGGCGAATTGTTACTGGACGATTTCGAAAACGGAAATATGTATCTTTAAAGACGGCAGGCGTGTAAATGGCACACGCCTGCTTAAGGCTTTTTATAAAACGTAATTTTTTAGAAAAAAGAGGGATGAAAATGTTTACTGCGAATGATATACGCAATGCAAGATTTGAAAACTCACGAAGCGGATACAACCGTGACGAGGTTGACGCTTTCCTCGATACTGTAGAGGAAGATTATAAACAGTATGAGGCAAAGGTCCGCGAACTGGATGCACGTATACTGGGTCTTACCAAAGAGGCTGATGACCTACGCGTTTCCCAGCAGAGTATTCAAAGTGTGCTTATTTCTGCCCAAAAGCTTGCCGACCAGATAGTTGACGAGGCAAAGCAAAAGGCGGAACAGATAATTGTTGAGTCAAAGGTTCGCGCAAACGACATAAACAAAGCCGTTGACGAAAAGGCGGCAGAGGATATGGCTGTGGCCGAGCGCAACAAGAAAGAAGCCGAGGCAGAGTATGTAAGCATTATGCAGAAGACTGCCGAAAAATCTGAGGCTATGATATCTGCAGCTCACGACAGCGTTGCAAGACAGCAGCTGCTGTTTGATAAGTTAAAGCTTGATATCGTTAACTTCAAGTCGCAGATTATGGCAATATACAAAGAACATATCGACTCCCTTTCAAAGCTGCCAGACGAGGTTCCGTTTGATTCTGTCCGCGCGGCAGAGGCTGCTTCCTTCGCATTCGAAAACGTTCCCGATTACTCGCGTGCTGCTGCACCCGTAGTTGACGAGGAAACCGTTCCCGCAGAAGAGGAAGCTGTCCCCGAAACAGAGGCTGTGGAAACCGATGTTTCGGAAGAAACTGAAGACGATGCAGAGCCGATAACCGAGCAGGAGACACCCCTCGGATTTAGGGTAACAATAGATGATAGCGCCATCGCTGACGAACAGGAAGACGACGATGACGATGAACCTGCAAAAGGCTTTTTTAAACGCAAGAGATAGGAGATTTCCCAAAAATGGACTACAATAAGACACTTAATTTACCGAATACCGAGTTCCCGATGCGCGCCGGACTTCCGACCAGAGAACCCGAAGCGCTAAAGGCTTGGAACGATAGCAATCTGTATGAAGAACTGATGAAACATAACGAGGGCAAACCGCTTTACGTACTGCACGACGGCCCTCCTTATGCAAACGGCATTATTCATATGGGTACGGCACTCAATAAATCGCTTAAGGATTTCATCATTCGCTATAAAAATATGACGGGATATAAGGCTCCCTATGTTCCGGGCTACGATACTCACGGTCTTCCGACCGAGCTTAAGGCTCGCAAGGCCGCAGGTATGAAGTCGAGCGAACGCGTTTCAACGCTTGAGCTTCGCAAGCTCTGCCGTGAATATGCAATCAAGTATGCCGATGAACAGCGCCGCCAGTTTGAACGTCTGGGCGTTCTCGGCGAATGGGATAACCCTTATCTCACCCTTACCAACGATTATGTTGCTAAGCAGGTAGAGGTCTTTGGCGAAATGGCACAGCGCGGCTATATCTATAAGGGACTTAAACCCGTTTATTGGTGCCCCGAATGCCAGACCGCCTTGGCAGAGGCTGAAATCGAATATGCAGAGGATCCCTGTTATTCCATCTTTGTAAAGTTCCCCGTATGCGAGGATATGGGCAAGCTTTCAGCGCTCGGTGCCGACACAAATAAAACCTACTTTGTAATTTGGACCACCACCACCTGGACTCTTCCCGGCAACGTAGCTATCTGCGTTGGACCGGAATACGAGTACGGTGTTTATAAGTGCGGTGACGAATACTACGTTATGGCAACCGAGCTTGCCGGGGGCGCATTCGAAGCTGCAGAAATTGAGGAAACCGAGCTTATAGGAACCATTAAGGGCTCCGAGCTTGAATATATGAAAACACGTCATCCGTTTGCCGACCGCGAATCACTTGTTATCGTGGGCGACCACGTAACACTCGAAAGCGGTACAGGCTGCGTTCATACCGCACCCGGTTACGGTACCGACGACTTTGAGGTTTGCCGCAATTATGAAGAGCTGCCCATTGTTGTTACGGTTGACGCAAAGGGTGTTTTCACCGAAAACGCAGGTCAGTTTGCCGGTCTCACCACCGACGAAGCAAACAAGGAGATAGCAAAGTGGCTTGACGCTAACGGTTACCTCTTTGCTCTAAAGAAGATAATTCACCAGTATCCGCACTGCTGGCGTTGTAAGTCACCCATACTGTACCGCGCTACCGAACAGTGGTTCTGCTCTATATCCGACTTTGTGGATGAGGCTGTAAAGGCTATCGAAACCGTAAAGTGGGTTCCCGGCTGGGGTGAAGACAGAATCAAGGGTATGGTTCGCGATAGAAGTGACTGGTGTATTTCCCGTCAGCGTGTTTGGGGCGTTCCGATTCCGATTTTCTACTGCAAGGACTGCGGAAAAGAGCTTATAACCCCCGAAACCATCAAAAAGGTTGCCGATATTTTCCGTGAGCAGGGTGCCGACGCTTGGTACGCTCTCCCGGTAGAGGAGCTTCTGCCCGAGGGCACCTGCTGCGAATGCGGCTGTAAGGATTTCACACGCGAGAGCGATATTATGGACGTTTGGTTCGATTCCGGCTCGTCCCACGCTGCCGTACTCGAAACCCGCGACTACTTAAACAGCCCTGCCGACCTTTATTTGGAGGGTGCAGACCAGTACCGCGGTTGGTTCCAGTCTTCGCTTTTAACCTCTGTTGCAACACGAGGAGTAGCCCCCTATAAGACCGTTGTAACCCACGGCTGGGTTGTTGACGGCGAGGGCAAAAAAATGTCTAAATCTATCGGCAACACCATTATACCCGACGATATCGTAAACCAGTACGGTGCAGATATCCTGCGTCTGTGGGTTGCTTCGTCTGACTACCACGCCGATATTCGTGTATCGCCCGATATCTTAAAGCAGCTGTCGGAGGTTTACCGCAAGATTCGTAACACCGCCCGCTTTATACTCGGCTGCATAGGCGACTTTGACCCGAATAAGGATATGGTCGACGAGTCACGCTATGAGGAAATTGACAGATGGGCTATGAATAAGCTCGACCGTTTGGTAAGCGAGTGCCGCGAGGCTTATGACAACTTTGAATATCACCTCATTTTCCACGCGGTTCATAACTTCTGCGTACTTGATATGTCAAACTTCTATCTTGACGTATTAAAGGACAGACTATACGTATGCCACGCCGAAAGTGAAAGCCGTCGCGCCGCACAGACCGTAATGTATCGCATACTCGATACACTTACACGTCTAATCGCCCCCATTCTTGCATTTACTGCCGACGAAATCTGGAAGTTTATGCCGCATGACGCTTCTTGCGATACACGTAACGTTGTATTTAACGATATGCCCTGTGCAAAGTGCGACGAGGATAAGGAGTTTATGGCACGCTGGGATAAGATTATCGCAGTACGCGAGGACGCTAAGAAGGCACTCGAAATTGCACGTGCCGAAAAGACTATTGGCGCTTCACTCGATGCCGCAGTTACACTTTATGCAGAAGGTGAGGAGTATGATTTCCTCTGCTCGGTACAGGATATGTTAAAGTCGGTATTTATCGTATCCGACGTTAAGGTTGTATCCGGCAAGGGCGGAAACTTTAGCGGTGATACCGTAGGCGTTGACGTTATTAAGGCAACCGGCGGAAAGTGCGAGCGTTGCTGGTCCTTCAGCGAAACTGTAGGAACCGACAGCGACCATCCGACACTTTGTGCCCGTTGTGCCGAGGTTGTAAAAAAGCTGTAAGGAGGATACACACGTGTCTTTTGTTTTAGCGATAGTTGTAGGCCTGCTTTTTCTGGTAGCAGACCAACTTTCGAAATATTACGTTATTGCAAACTTTGCACTTGCAGAAACCAAACCTGCCATTGACGGACTGTTTGATTTTACCTACATCCATAACAAGGGTGGCGCTTGGGGAATGCTAAGCGGTCAGACCTGGCTTTTGCTGGCACTTACCGTTTTAGCAATGCTTGTTTGTCTTGCAATGCTTATAAAATCCGGCAAAAACAATAAACTGCTGTTTTGGTCAATCACGCTTATTTTAAGCGGCGGACTGGGTAATATGATAGACCGTATATTCCGTGACGGAAACGTGGTTGATTTTATCCATCTGCAGTTTATCGATTTCCCGATTTTCAATATTGCCGACTGTGCAGTTGTAATAGGTGCCGTACTCTTAATGATTCACTTTTTTATCGACTTCAAGTCCTCCTCAAAGGAACAAAGCGAGCTTAAAATTCCCAGCGAGATAGTTGAAGAATGATAAAAGAAAACTACACCTTTGCCGAAGAGGCGCAAAAAAGGCTTGATGTTTTTATAAGTGAATGTTCTTCGCTTACGCGTTCGCGCGTGGCAGGTCTTATAAAGGAAGGCTGCGTCACGGTCAACGGCGATAAAAAAACAAAAAACTATATGTTAAAAAACGGGGACAGGCTTGAGCTTTCGTTGCCCGAGCCTGTTTCTCCCAACGCCTTACCCGAAGATATCCCGCTGGATATTTTGTATGAAGACAGCGAAATGCTGGTTGTCAACAAGCCGAAAGGTATGGTGGTGCATCCCGCTGCAGGAAACCCATCGGGTACGCTTGTAAATGCGTTGCTGCATCATTGCGGCAACAGCCTTTCGGGCATAAACGGCGTAACCCGCCCCGGAATATTGCATCGTATAGATAAGGATACAAGCGGTCTTCTGATGGTTGCAAAAAACGATACCGCACATAATATTCTTGCAGAGCAGATTAAAGATCATAGCTTTTATCGTGAATATGAGGCGGTAGTACACGGTGTGGTTTGTGATGATAGCGGAAAAATATCCGCACCCATCGGTCGACACCCCGTAAAGCGCAAGCAGATGGCGGTCACCGATAAAAACTCTAAAGAGGCTATAACCGAATTTGAGGTAATATCTCGTTATTCCGGTTTTACCCACGTTAGACTACGCCTTTTTACCGGTCGCACCCATCAAATACGTGTGCATATGTCCTATATCGGCCACCCCGTAGCAGGGGATGAGGTCTACGGTCCAAAAAAGCCTGCCGGAAAGGGAATACTTTGCGGTCAGTGCCTACATGCGAAAACCCTGGGCTTTGTGCACCCGAAAAGCGGTGAGTATATGGAGTTTACCAGTCCTTTACCGCAGTATTTCGAGAAGTTTTTAAAAGAGGTAGAAAAAAACTAATGGCAAAATTCAGAGGATGCCTTTTAGTGAGCGATATTGACGGAACACTGATAGGCAGTTCATCCGGTATATCACAATATAATATCGATAAAATAAACTATTTTATTGAGAATGGCGGATTGTTTACAATTGCCACCGGCAGATGTGTCGACGCCTGTCGCGAACTGCTTAGCAGGGTAAGCATTAGTGCTCCTGCCGCAGTTACGAACGGCGCGCTAATTTATGATTTTAGTACCGAAACGGTAGTGGGCAGTGCAGGACTTGACGATGATACGCGTCGTTTGGTTTGTAAAATCGCCTCTGAGAAAAACCCGCTAGTGGGAATTGAAATCCACAGCCGCGACAAGGTAATAGATGCTGCGCTGACAAAGGAAGTTGAGATTCACAACCTGTACGAGGATCTTTCCCCGTTGTTTATGGGTTGCGATGAGGCGTTAGACCTTGAATGGAATAAGGCGTTTTTCACGTTTGAAGAGGGCTATACGCGTGAAGAATTGCGCGAAAAGGCGATAGAGTACGGTATAGACCCGTCTCAAATCGTATTTACAAACGCTCATTTGGACGACGGTGTTCACGACTATATGGAAATAATACCAAAGAACACCGACAAGGGAACAGGTATCAAGATGCTGGCGAACACGCTCGGCATTGATATAAAAAACGTATACGGAATAGGCGATTTTTATAACGATATTCCTATGCTGAGAACCGTTGGCTGTGCCGCGGTCGTTGCCGGTGCTCCGGCTGATGTATCAGAATTGGCGGATTTTGTGTCTTCGTCGGTTGACGAGGGTGCGGTCGGTCACTTTATTGATTACATAGAAGAAAGGATGCTGACAAATGAAAACTGAAGAAAAAATTGTCCTTGAAAGATTAGCAACTCAGGTACGTATGGGTGTAATCGAGGGCGTATTTAATGCAAAATCCGGACATCCCGGCGGATCACTCTCTGCCGCTGATATCCTTACTTATCTGTATTTCAAACAGATGAATATCGATCCTGAGAATCCACGTTTGGAGAATCGCGATCGCCTAGTTCTATCGAAGGGACACGCTGCACCGGTGCTTTATTCGGTACTTGCAAATCGCGGATTCTTTGATACCGAAATGCTTAAAACACTTCGCCATATTGATTCTATACTCCAGGGACATCCTGATATGAAGAAAATCCCCGGCGTTGATATGTCATCCGGTTCGCTCGGACAGGGTATCTCTGCTGCAGTAGGAATGGCACTTTCCGCAAAACATTTTGGTAACGACTATAAGGTTTATACCATTTTGGGCGACGGTGAAATTGAAGAGGGACAGGTTTGGGAAGCAGCTATGTTTGCATCCCATAAAAAGCTTAACAACCTGACCGTAATTGTTGATAATAACAACCTTCAGATAGACGGCAGCATTGACGAGGTTAACTCGCCTTATCCCATTGATGAAAAGTTCCGCGCTTTCGGCTTTGAAGTAGTCGTTATAAACGGTAACGATTTTGACGAGATTGAAGCTGCATTCTCAAAGGTAGGCACCTTTGAAAAGCCCTATGCAATTATTGCAAACACCGTAAAGGGTAAGGGCGTTTCGTTTATGGAAAATCAGGTTGGCTGGCACGGCAGTGCACCCAACGAAGAGCAGTACGGCGTTGCAATGGCAGAGCTTAAAGCAACGCTTGAACAGTTACAGTAAGGGAGGGCGCAAAAATGGCTGACGTAAAGAAAATTGCAACCAGAGATTCATTTGGTAACGGACTTGTAGAGCTTGGTAACGAGCGCGATGATTTTATAGTTTTGGATGCTGACCTTGCTGCTGCAACCAAGACCGGCACGTTTAAAAAGGCTTTCCCTGAAAGACACTACGACTGCGGAATTGCCGAGCAGAATATGGTAAGCATCGCAGCAGGTATTGCCGCAACCGGCAAAAGGGTTGTTTGCAGCACTTTTGCAATGTTTGCCGCAGGCCGTGCATACGAGCAGGTTCGTAACTCTATCGGATATCCCCACCTAAACGTTATTATTGGTGCTACCCACGCAGGTATCTCGGTAGGTGAGGACGGCGCAACACATCAGTGCTGTGAAGACTTGGCACTTATGCGCACTATTCCCGGTATGACGGTTATAAACCCCGCAGACGATACCGAAGCAAAAGCAGCGCTTCGTGCCGCATTTGACCACGACGGTCCGGTTTACATCCGCTTTGGCAGACTTGCCGTTCCGGTTATTTTTGGTGACGATTACAAGTTCCGGATTGGCAAGGGCGTTGAACTTCGCGAAGGTACCGATGTTACGGTTATCGCTACCGGTCTTCTCGTAAACGAGGCACTTGAGGCTTATGAACTTTTAAAGGCTGAGGGCATTTCGGCAAGAATTGTAAATATGCCTACCATTAAGCCTATCGATAAGGATATTATTGTTAAGGCTGCAGCCGATACAGGCGCTATTGTAACGGCGGAAGAGCATAACGTAATCGGCGGACTTTTCAGCGCCGTAACCGAGGTTTTGGCAGAGAATAAACCCGTTCCTACCGTTCCGGTTGCTGTAAATGACGTTTTCGGACATTCCGGTCCTGCAAACGATTTGCTTGATGAGTTTGGCCTACGTGCAAAGGACATCGTGGCTGCTGCTAAGAAAGCAATTGCTAAGAAATAATCAAATTAAAGAGGCATCCGAAAAGGATGCCTCTTTTTTATTTGTTTATTCGTGCTTTTTCTTGAAATCATAGCGCTATGGTAGTATAATATAATAGATATTATATATTTACTTGTAAGGGGGGCGGAATATGAAGCGTTGGGTTGTTTCAAAGTATTCAAAAGAAATTGTTAATACCTTAGCCGAAGAATGCGATATAGACCCGTTTTTGGCGCTTATAGCCGTTTCTCGCGGCTATACCGACCCGCTTGGGCTGGACGCTTTCCTCTCGTGTGACGACGTCTTAGACGATCCTTTTTCGCTTAAGGATATGAAAGAGGCGGCAGATATAATAAACGCCGCTATCGACGAACAAAAGTTAATCGCTGTATACGGCGACTATGACTGTGACGGCGTTACGGCTACTGTGTTACTGTATACCCATTTAATGTCGCGTGGCGCAAACGTAATATGCTATATACCTGACCGAGCTGATGAGGGTTACGGTATGAATCACGATTCGGTTTCAAAGCTTGACGGAATGGGCGTAGGGCTTATTATAACCGTCGATAACGGCATAAACGCTAACGCGGAAATTGAATATGCGCAGGAGCTTGGCATCGACGTTGTCGTAACCGACCACCACATTCCCGCGGGAGATTTGCCAAATGCCCGTGCGGTAGTTGACCCGCATCGCGCAGATGACGGAAGTGAATTTAAGGACCTGTCGGGTGTTGGCGTGGCGTTTAAACTTGTGTGTGCGCTTGAAAACGCCGTGCCCGAGGAACTATTATCGCAGTATTCCGATTTGGTGGCTCTTGGCACCGTTGCCGATGTTATGCCGCTTAAGGGTGAAAACCGTATTTTTGTGCGCGAGGGACTTATGTATATGAACAACACCTCGCGTGTGGGATTTTCGGCACTTATTTCGGTCGCGGGACTGGCGGAAAAAATGCTTCAGTCCGGAAATCTTGCCTTTAATTTAGGTCCCCGTATCAATGCGGCGGGCAGAATGGGCGATGCTATGCGCGCTGTAAAGCTGCTTTGCAGCGACAATATGGACGAGGCTATGGAAATTGCCCGCCAGATAGACGGCGAAAACGCAGCGCGACAAAAAATTGAGGCTGAAATAGAAAAACAGGCTATAGAAATTATAGAAAAAAATAACCTTATGTACGACCGCGTTATCGTAGTAAACGGTGAGGGTTGGCATAAAGGTGTTGTCGGCATTGCGGCATCCCGCCTTGTGGAAAGGTACGGCAAACCTGTTATTATTCTTTCGACCGAGGGAGATGTTTCGGTCGGTTCCGGCAGAAGTGTTGACGGTTTTTCGCTCTTTGATGCGATAAATGCCGCTGCCGATATTTTGGAAAAATTCGGCGGGCACGAGCTTGCTGCGGGCCTTACCATAAAGACCGAGTTAATCGATAACCTGCGTGAGACAGTTAACCTTTATGCCTACAAATGTCCTATTTGCGTGCCTACAGTCACGCTTGACTGCAAACTTCGCCCCTCGGCACTCTCGCTTGAAATGGGGGAACTGGTAGGCGAGCTTGCTCCGTTTGGAAAGGGTAACCCAAATCCGCTGTTCGGTATATATTCTCTTAAAATCGAAAGAATAACCTCAATAGGCGGCGGAAAACACTTAAAACTTCTCTTAACGCGTGAGGGCTCGGTCGTCCAGGCGCTTATGTTTGGTAAAACACAGGACGACTTGGGGTTCGAATGCGGTGATACGGTCGACGTGGCAGTAACCCTAGACGTTTCCGAATACCACGGCGAAAAACAGTTAAGTGTTATCATACGCGAAATCAGACCCTCGGGTGAAAGCGAAATTGATATTGAAACGCAGGTACTTTATAACGATTTTTATGCCGAAAGACAGGTCGATACCACGCCGATACGTCCTTTGCGTGATGAGGTCGGTTTAGTTTACCGTTGCTGCGCTTCTCCCGTTGGCAAGGATATGCTTATAAACAAGCTGACCGGCAGACTGCCGCGTGGCAAGGTTTTGGCGTGTGTCGATATTTTGCTGGAACTCGGACTTATATCTGAAAAAGAGGTAAGCGGCAGAATGGTGCTCTCGCATATAGCGGGCGTTCGTTCCGACCTTGATAATTCTAAAATTTTAAGCAAACTGAAAGAAGGTGAAACCGACTGATGGAAGAAAAATATCTAAAAGACTATCTTGCACTTGAAGAGCTTCTGCGTGAGCAGGGCGGACACGATTTCGATATGATAAAGCGTGCCTACGAGCTTTGTGTCCGGTCGCACAAAGGTCAGTTCCGTTTTTCGCAGGAGGAGTATTACGTTCATCCGCTGTCGGTTGCCGTAATACTTGCAAAAATGGGTATGGACAGCGAATCAATCGCTGCTGCTCTATTGCACGACGTAATTGAGGATACACCCGTAACCCACGAAG